>JAQIDC010000032.1 GCA_027858235.1 Patescibacteria group bacterium
TGTGCTAGTCCACCTCATATTGGAAACCATATTATTATTTAGCAAGTAATCCACAGGAGACATTAAGTTAAGGCTCCAGTGGTATCTCTTGGTGTTGTACCACAATATCCATTCTAACATTTTTTCATTGAATTCAGCCACATCATCAAACCAAATTTCATTTTGATCTATGAACTCTTCCTGGATAGTTCTATTAAACTTTTCAACATGTCCGTTTCTGTATGGCTGTCCTTTGTAGTTCCAGTAGTGAATTATCTTTTGTTCTTCCAAATATTGCATAAAATATTTATGAAATTCACTTCCGTTATCCGTTTGGATTGCTTTGATTTTGTATGGGAATACTTTTTCTAGTTTTTGGATAAAATCCCTGGCTGAGATACTATCATGTTTGGTATAACAAAGAGCAAATGAGTATCTAGAATGAACATCAACAGCAGTTACAATATATCTCTTCATTAATCCAATAAACCTAACCACTACATCTACTTCAACTAAATCACCTGGATTAGTAATAGCTAAATCAGCTGGTTTCCTTAGTTTTTTGTTCTTTTTTAGAGCTTTAGTTCTACCATTGTGATAAACCTTTTGTCGGTGGTGATATATTTTCTTTTCCTTAATTATTCTTCCTATCTTAGATTCAGAATAGATTTCTAGATTATTCTCTCTACAGAATATATCTAAATTCTTTTTCACTTTAGCTTTGCCCATATTGGGACATTCAACTAGTCTTAACCTTTTTAACTCTATTAATATCAGCGGATGTATTTCTCTCTTATTATTATTCTTTCTCTTCTGTTTCCCCGGTTCTAGACTAACTAACCTATATTCACTTTTTTTGTAGATACTCCACCAGAGATAGAGAGTTGATTGTTTGACGTCGTAAGCATCAGTTGTCGCCTGGAGACCATATTTCTTCCAGAACTTTAGTATTTTGAGCCTTTCTTCGGCTTCCTTAGTAATCATATTATTAGGATAATGTCTTAATCCATAATTATATAACTTTGAGAAACCTTTGCAATGCCCAAATTTGAACCCTTGTTGCATATATTTAGCCTATTTGGATTCCAATATGTAAGTGAACTTAGACAAATTATTTTGTTATTGCGAGAGCCAGAACTGTCGAGAAAACAACAATGCGTCAATAAGAACTAATTAAACTCTTTCAACAAATCCTTCCAATCCTCCACCGATAACTCTTGTGCTCTGATTTTTGCACTAAAGCCTGCCTTCACTATTTTTTCTTCAGCTTCTTTTTGGTCAATGCTGTAGCCAACTGATAAATTATTCTTAAGCATTTTTCTTTTGGCAGAAAAGCCAAATTTCACTAGTCTGAAAAAATCTTTTTCATTTATCCCCAGATTCTCCTCTCTTAGATTTAATTGTATTACCGCACTCTCTACATCAGGGGCTGGCCAAAAATCATCCCCTGGAACATTTGTAATAATTTTGGCATCTGCATAAAGCTGAACAGACACTGCGAGAAGACTCATCTTCCCAGCCTTTGCCACTATCCTTTCAGCTACTTCTTTTTGCAACATCAGAGTCAATGATTTTGGTTTATTTTTTAATCCAAAAACTGTTCGCAGAAATATTGAACTAATGTTATATGGCAGATTTGCGACTATTTTATATTCATCTAAGCGACTTAGAGGTCCGACCTCTAAGGCCTTAGAGGTCGGACCTCTAAAATTTCCTGATAAAACCTCTATAATGTCTTGATTTATTATTTCTACATTTTTTATTTTGTCAGTCAATAATCTTGTTTTTAGCAATTCTGCCAATTTATCATCTAGTTCAACTGCCAAAACATTTTTTACTTTGTTAGCTAATCTTTCAGTCAAGAAACCAAGTCCTGGACCTACCTCCAGAACAATATCATTTTTATCCAAGTCGGCACTTTCAATAATTTTATCGTAAACATCCTCATTAACCAAAAAATTCTGCCCCTTTGACCGGGCAGGATTTATATCGTACAATTTACAAATTTTTCTAGTCTCCTCTAACAATTCCACAAAATTAATCTTTAAAACTGGCAATGCCGTATTTTATTATTTCATAATATTTTTGGAAAATGTTTTTGTTGTTAATCGTAATACAACCTGCCCCGACACAACCACCCTGGCCCGCTAAAGGACCTTGATCCATTTGTGTTGGTGTATTACCGGCAGCAATTAATTGCCCCCCCGAGGCAACTCCAGCAGCAGCCATATTTGATTTTGTTAATAAAATATTACTAGCCGTTCCACCAGATGGAGCACCTGAAACATCTGAGTATAAAGGACAAGAAGGCAATTCTGGGGTTTTTACCGTGCAGAGAGTCCCACCAGCACAACAAGTTGGCCCAGAGGGTGTTGGGCAAGAAAGGAAGCAATCTATTGTGGCTATTCCTGTCAATCCAACCTGTGTAGGAAAACCTCCGCCAGCAACTACTTCCTTCGCTAATTCAAATCTAGCCTTTGGCCAAAAAACAAAATAAACAGCAACAATTATTACAACTAAAAATACAGACAAAGCTAATGATATTTTTTTCATAAAATTTATATTTATATTATAATTATAACAGATATGCTAAAATATATAAATATGAAGAAAACTTTAATCTATTTTTCACTATTCTTACTATTCGCTAGCCCCACTTTCGCTCAAATTTATTTAGGAGAGAAATTAAAAGGAAGAATTCTTTTGAGTGTGGAAGAAAATGGTGAAGCTTGGTATATTCCCCCATCTAATTTTAATAGGTATTTTTTAGGAAGACCTACTGACGCTTTTAATATTCTAAAAAATCTAGGAGTTGGCATTACAAATACTGATTTAGAAAAAATCCCCACAGGGATTATTAAAAGTAATGAACTAGACTCTGACGGGGATGGTCTTTCTGATAATTTAGAAATAGCCATTGGAACAGATATTCATAATAGAGATTCGGATAACGATGGTCACTGGGATGAGACAGAAATCATTGCCTTATTTAATCCAATGGGAACAGATCCTCTAAATATTGATTTAGAATTCACTAAAAATAATCTAGGTAAAATATTTATCCAAACTGAGAAAAATGGCGAGGCTTGGTATGTTGACCCAGTAAGTCAAAAAAAATATTACCTTTCTCGTCCAAAAATAGCTTTTGAAATAATGCGCCAATTTGGGCTTGGCATAACGATTCGAGATTTAGAAAAAATAAATATTGGACAAATTCCTGAAACAATAGTACTGGAGATTAACCCCCCTGTTATTTCCCCACCCATAAAAAAAACAAACGGGAGAAATGTAATAGATGATATTGCAAATGCAATTCGAGCAAAAAATGTTTCAAAAACCAAATCACTATTTATTCCAGAAATGAGCATGTCTCTAGAATATTCTCTAAACAATATGCCCGATGAAAGTATTTTACTTCTTGGGAATCTTCTCTCTGGCGCATCTCTTGACTCCTCGTCTAGCACCAAACTAACATACAAAAATACCGTTTATTTCAATGGCGAAAATCATGATGTTTATTTTAATGTTGAGAAACAGGAAGACGGAGAATGGTTAATGACAAACCTTTAGCCTACGAATTACGAATAATTACAAATATACGAATAAAAAAAGTCACTCTGGTTTTATCCTGAATCTTCTGCTTATTAAAATAATAAGTACTAAGGTTTAAATCAAACTTTAAAAAAACACTGAAAATATTTTTTAGCGTTTTTTCTTGTCTGTCATTCTGAGTGAGCTTAAGCGATCGTGAGAATCTCACTCCACGAACGAGATTCTCACGTCACTTCGTTCCTTAGAATGACATTACTTATTTGTATATTTGTAATTATTCGTAATTCGTAGGCTACAAAACATTTATAAACAAACTAGCCATAGCCGCCAAAGCAAAAGTCCAATTTAGTCCAAAATTAAGAGCGACTATTATTGCGAAAAGTAGTATCAGAATTTTTCCTGCTTGGATTGCTATTTCTTTTACAACTGTATACTCATCAACATAATGTCCATGATCAGCCAATACTTCATAGTTAAGAGCATTAAAAGGAGTATCTTTAAAAATTTGAGCTAAGCTGTGATAAGTTCCAACTACAAAAATTTGACCAGCCGTTAAAACAAAAATTTTCGCTATCCACCCTGTGGCGTAAAAGATTGAACCAAATTTTAACATTTTTCTTTTATTAAAAAGATCTGTATATTTACCAACAGTTAATTGCAATATAACTGTTACAAAAACTATAAGAGATGAAATAATCCCAACCTTTAAAAAGTCTCCACTAAGAAGCTGGAAAATAAATATTGGCCAGATTATTGCGCCGACTCCCCCTTCTGCGCCATTAGCCATATTGGCAATAAATAATTTTCTGGTTTCTGGAGCAAAACATTTTTTAAAGGTTTGCCAATACCCCCAAGAATAACTTTCCTCTACTTTAGGTAATTTAATATATGGAATAAGAGCCAAAGAATAAATAATAATTGCTAAAATAAATACATGATTAAAAGAAAATTTTATTAATAAAAATCCTGCAACAACTGGCATAATAACTCCCAAAACAGTCCTCGCCCCCCACAGGATGCTTATTTCTTTCCCTCTTTCTTTTTTATGTGTAAATTCTGCAATATCAACGCTATAAGGAACCCAAAATAATATTTTTAGAATAGTTAAAATAATTAGTGACAGAGAGAGATAAAGGAAAATATTATTATCAATGAAGTAGAGAGATATATAATAGAAAGCCCAAAAAACTATACTTATTCTTAGCGAATTATTAAGACCAATCTTATTTAAATACTGAACTCCAAAAGGAAGTAGAATAAAATAGGCAATAGCGCTAATCAAATAATAAAGAAATACAAGTTCAATCCTGTAATTTAATTTCTCCAAAAAAAATATTGGCAAGAATAATCCAAGAAGACCATTCGCCACAAATTGAATAAGTCTACCAGAAAAAAGTGCTAGAAATCCTGGCGAGAGTCTTTGATGAAGATAATTTGTTTTAAACATTATCAAAGAGAATTTTTAAATTTTATAATTTTTAATTTTTGAAATAATTTTTCAATTTCTAATTTTTAAAAAAATAACTAACTACTACTTTTTGATATTTTTGCAAATATTAACGTCAATTCATGCGCTTCTTGCCAATGCTTTCTGCAAATCTCTTTAGCTTCTGGAACAGCTACTGATATCATTCTTATCCAATGTTTTGATTCATTAGATTCTTTTTGACTTATTTTAATCTTGTTTCTAAAATCTTTTTTTGAGCTAGCTTGATTCGCCTCCATGTAGTTGGCGCCAACGCTAGTCGCAAACCTTACCAACTGATTAATTAAAGGTCTGACAATATCGTCTCTTTTTAAATTTCTACAAAATAAAATAATTTCTTCTCCAAACTTAGCTGCCCTTTCCTCTAAATCATAGTTCATACTAGTTTACACATTAATAAATTAAAAATTATTTCAAAAATTAAAAATTATTTTACAACCATATTCACCAATTTCCCCTTAACAAAAATAACTTTTACAACTTCCTTATCCGCTATCCACTTCAAAACCTTCTCATTTTCTCTAGCTAATTTCTTGGCTTCCTCTTCTGAAATATCAGCATCCACTTCAATCATATCACGAACTTTGCCGTTCACCTGTAGAACTAAATTAAACTTTTTATCTATTATTAATTCTGGATTATATTTTGGCCACTTTTGTTCAATAACAAAGCTATTAATTTTATCAGATTTATCGTCCGAAGCTTCAGCGAAGGAGGACCAAATTTCCTCGGCTAGATGAGGGGCAAATGGAGCTAAAATCTTTACAATGCTTTTCATATGTTCTTCTTGAAAAAAAGTAAAACCCACTGACGTATAATCAACCTCTCTTCTGAGTTCATTCAATAAGATCATCATTTGAGCTATTGCCGTATTAAATTTAAAATTTTCAACATCCTCTTCTACTTTTTTTATGGTTTTATGAAGTAAGGCTAATCTCTTGTTGTAAGCCAAAGCTTTTTTAATGCTTTCACTTGATAACAATTCTTCAGTCTCTTTCTTGTGTTCAAAATATACATTAAAATAATCTACAACTTTTTCCAAAAACTTTCTAGCACCAACAAGGCCATTTGTACTCCAAGCCACTGCCTGCGAAAATGGGCCCATAAACATCTCATAAACTCGTAACGAGTCTGCTCCATATTTATCAACTATTTCATCTGGGTTAATAACATTTCCCCATCTTTTACTCATCTTTCTATTGTCTTCACCCTGAATAAGGCCAACATATTGCAATCTTTTAAAAGGTTCATCATACCCAACCGCACCAATATCAAACAAAAACTTATGCCAAAAACGGGCATAAATTAAATGCCTCGTGGCATGTTCCGCCCCTCCAACATAAAAATCAACTGGAGACCAATAAGCCTCTTTGTCTTTGTCTACAAGTGCTTCACTATTTTTTGGATCAATATAACGTAAATAATACCAACTAGAACCCGCCCATTGAGGCATGGTGTTAGTTTCTCGTTTTGCCTTGCCTGCGCACTTTGGACAAGTCGTATTTACCCAATCATCAATCCCAGCCAATGGAGATTCCCCAGTTCCAGTTGGCTCATAATTTTCTACATCAGGCAACAATACTGGCAAGTCTTTTTCGGGAACCGGTACCACTCCACATTTTTCGCAATGAACCAAAGGAATAGGTTCACCCCAATATCTTTGTCTTGAAAATACCCAATCAACTAATTTATAATTAATAGACTTTTCTCCAATATTTTTTTCTTCGAGCCAAGTAATCATTTTTGATTTCGCCGCATCAGTTTCAAGACCATTAAGAAAATAGGAATTTACACTTTTACCTTTTTTAGTCCAAGGTAAATAATATCCACCCATACCATCTAGTTCTTCAAAGACACTATCGCATTCAAAATTTGTAATATTCAACTTCTCTTTAAACTCATCGAATTTTTCAATACTATTTCCTCTAATTTCTATTTCATCGTTTTCAATGTTTACCTTGAATGATTCCTTTAAATAATTGATATCACTTTCACTAATTAGAGCTTGCGGATATTTTAATTTAACCAAAAATTCTGGCTCTACAACCTCAATTATTTCAAGCCCATATTTCTTCGCAAACTCCCAATCACGCTCGTCATGAGCAGGAACTGCCATAATAGCTCCAGTTCCATAACCAGCCAAAACATAATCAGCTACAAAAACAGGAATTTCAGCTCCATTTACAGGATTAACAGCAGTAAGTCCTTCAATTTTCACTCCTGTCTTTTCTTTTTGCAATTCCCCTCTTTCAAGTTCTGATTTATTCAAAGCCTTTTTAATATAATCAGCTATCTCATCATAGTTCTCAATAATTTCTTTATTTTTTTCAATCAAAGAATGTTCAGGTGCCACAACCATATAGGTTGCACCAAAAAGAGTGTCTGGCCTAGTTGTAAAAACCTTTAATGAAGAGACCTCCGAGGTCCCCAAAGGACCTTGGAGGTCTTTAGGTGACTTTATTCGAAATTCCACTTCAGCTCCCTCGGAGCGACCAATCCAATTTCTTTGTTGCTCTTTTATAGACTCATCCCAATCTTCAAGTTTATCAATATCATCAAGCAATCTGTCAGCATAGTCAGTTATTTTCAAAACCCATTGCCTCATTGGCTTTCGTTCAATTTCAGACTCGCATCTCTCACAAAGACCATTCTCCAAATCCTCATTGGCAAGCCCGGTTTTACAACTTGGACACCAATTAATTGGCTCATGGGACTCATAAGCTAGTCCTTTTTTAAACATTTGCAAAAATATCCACTGAGTCCATTTGTAAAAATCTGGATCAATTGTACTAATCTCTCTCTCCCAATCATAAGTTAGCCCAAGCGTCCCGAGCTGTCTTTTGAATGTTTCAATATTTTTCTCCGTAGCAGCTCTTGGATGAACTTTATTTTTAATAGCATAATTCTCTGCTGGCAAACCAAAAGCATCCCATCCCATTGGGTGCAATACATTAAATCCTTGCATCATTTTCATCCGAGCAAAAATGTCAGTCGCAATATATCCCTTCGGATGACCAACATGTAGCCCCTCTCCAGATGGATACGGAAACATATCTAAGATAAAATATTTTGGCTTATCACTTTCATCACTTACCCTATATACACCTGATTCTTCCCAAATATCCTTCCATTTTTCCTCAATTTTCTTGTGATTATATTCTATTTTCATATTTTTTATTAAATAATTCTTTCTTTATATTAGCCCAAATTAGATGATTTTGCAAATACTAAAAAGCGGTATTTATAAATATGCTGTTTATTTGTATTACAAATTATTAATCTTGTTTTTATATTTAATTCATGTTAAGTTAGCAATATAAGGCTCTTTATAATAAACAACTACTACAACGAAGGAGAGATTATGGCAGGAAAATGGGTGCAAATTAGTATTTATGATGATAATTATCTTGATCCAAAAACAGGAGAAAAATACAGAACGATGTTAGCAGATTATAAATGCTCAGAATGTAGCTCTATCGAGACTGGATATCCTGAAAATTTAGAAGGTCCTCCAAAATGTATTTGTGCCAATATGTCTATGCAAGAGATACAAAAAATGAAAAAGAATTTAGTCAAATCAGAAAAAAGGGTGAGATTAGCAGTAGCTCAATAAAAAAGCACACGCTAGCTGAGGCTGGTGATTTATGGATTAAATAAAGCCGACTTACATAATAAGTCGGCTTTTAAAATATAGATTACCTCAATTCAACCCCAACTGGACAATGATCTGAACCCAACACTCTATCAAGAATATAGGCATTCTTTATTTTTGAAATAAAACTTTTGCTAGCTAAAAAATAATCAATCCTCCAGCCAACATTTCGCATTCTCGCCCCTCCCCTATAACTCCACCATGAATATTGGATTTTATCACCATTGAAATACCTGAATGTATCGACCATGTCTTTTTTTACAAACTGCGTCATCCAATACCGCTCTTCTTCTGTAAAACCTGGACTACCAACATTTTCTTTTGGCCTCGCTAAATCAATTTCCATATGTGCGACATTATAATCTCCACAAGCTAAAACTGGTTTTTTCTTTTCTAATTTTTTTACAAATTTTATAAACTCCTCATTGAATCCCTCTTTATATGGAAGACGAGATAATTCTCCATTGGCATTTGGAAAATAAATATTAAGAAAATAAAATTTTTCAAATTCCAAAACTTGCAAACGACCTTCACTGTCGAATTCTTTTATTCCCATTCCTCTTTTAACAGAGAGGGGCTTTAAGCCTTCACGAACCAAAGTTGCTGTTCCACTATATCCTGGGCGTTCAGCTGAGTTCCAATAAACATCATAACCAGGAATGCTAATATTCTCTTTTTCAAGAGCAGACTCAGAAATTTTTATTTCCTGAATACCTAGAACATCTGGTTTTTCAGAAATTAAGAAAGAATTGAAATTCTTTTTCAATATCGCTCTCACTCCATTTACATTCCAAGAGATTAATTTCATATAATTTAAAAATGATTAATTAAAAAAACTCTAAATTCTAAGCATCAAATCCTAAACAAATTCAAAATTATAATTACCTAAATCGTTTAAAATTTTTATTTTTGAATTTTTTATTTATTTAGAATTTTGAGTTTAGTGCTTAGAATTTAATATTTTTATTTATTTGTTAGTAAGCCAATAAAATGTTATAATTTAGTTAAATTATAGTATTATAATAAATCATATTGCACTATATATCAATGGAGGAAAAATTCATCTCAAATAATGCTCAAGAGCATAGAGAAATAATAAACCATCATAAAAAATGGTACAAAAAATGGTGGGGGGTTCTTTTATTATCAATCATTTCGCTGGTTTTTATTTTTTTAGTTGCTTCAAGTATTTTTGTATTCAAACAGGTCGGTATATACCAAGAACAAGGGGTTCTAGGCGAAAATAGCCAGGATATAAAAATCTATTCACGTGCTGAAATAGAAGGAACAAATTCTTATTCTTTTGGAGCAAATAACCCAAAAATTACTATGGTAGAATTTTCTGATTATGCCTGTCCTAACTGCAAAAGTTTCTTTGAAAAAACAAGAAAAATTCGAATGAAATATTATAGTGATTTAAAGATTGTTCACCGAGACTTCCCTGTTATTGCTGAATATTCATCAGACTTGGCTCAAGCTGCTCGATGCGCAGGCGAACAAGGACTTTTTTGGAAAGCCCATGACTCCCTTTACGAGAACCAAGGAGTTTCTACAAAACCAGAAATTTTTTCCCTCATGATAGACATTGGAGCAAACAGTGACAAGCTCTCTGAGTGCCTTGAAGCAAATAGATATTTAGGTCCAATTCAGAATGATTTTAATGATGGATTAAACCTAGGTATCAAAGGAACCCCGACTTGGTTTATAAACGGTTATAGAGCAGATGGAGACATGCCCGAAGATATGTTAAACGATATTATTGAAAATATATTATTAAATAATTGACTAGAATTATGAAGCATGAATAATGAATTATGAAGGGAAATTAAAACACAATTTTCTCAATAAAAAATTCATAATTCCTGATTCATTATTCAAGATTCAAAATTTTCACAAAATTAAATACTATTAAAATTTATCTTATGAAACAAATACGAATACATGGTCGCGGAGGACAAGGTGTTGTTACTGCTGCTGAATTAATAGCAATTTCTGCTTTTTATGAAGGAAAAGAATCTCAAGCATTCCCCTCTTTCGGAGTTGAACGAACTGGAGCTCCAATTGAATCTTACGTCAGGATAGATAAACATCCAATCAGAACCAGAGAGCAAGTTTACGGCCCAGATATTTTAATTATCCAAGATGCCACCCTTCTAGACACAACAAATGTCACAAAAGGATGTGACAAAAACACCATTGCAATCATTAATTCCGCAAAAAATAAAAGTGAAATAGACATTGATTTACCTGATGAAAATGTTTTTGTTATTAACGCGACTAAAATTGCCCTTGATATAATTGGCAAGAATATTGTTAATACAGTTATCCTTGGAAGTATTGCAAAAGACACTGGTCTTTTTTCCTTAGCTTCAGCAAAAAAAGCCATTAAACAAAAGTTTGAAGGGAAAGATAAATCACTAGTTGAAAAAAATATTAAAGCAGTGGAAGTAGCGTTTAAAAACTAATTTTAAAAAATCTAAATCCTAAATAACAAATACTAAACAAATTCAAATATTCAAAATTAAAAATACAAAAAAATCTAGTTTTGAATTTTGTATTTAATGTTTGTTTAGAGTTTAGAACTTAGTGCTTAGAATTTAAAAATATTATGAAACATAAAATAAGCGTAGACCCAGGATCTACCAAAAAAAACAAAACTGGTGGCTGGAGAACCTATGTCCCAACAACTGATTATGACAAATGTATAGGTTGCGGTAATTGTTCAAGAGTTTGTCCAGAATATTGCGTCAAAATGACTGACGTTAATGGGAAAAAAAAGCCTGTAACTGATTATGATTATTGCAAAGGTTGCGGAATTTGTGCCGAAGAATGTCCAGTTAAAGCTATTAGTATGGGACTAGATAAGAAATAACAGGCATATCCTGTTTGAATAATGAATTTTGAATCATGAATAATGAAACCAAAATAAAATCATTTACTGATTTAAATTCATGGAAAAAATCTCACGAATTAGTTTTAGAAATTTATAAAATTACAAAAAAATTTCCGAAAGAAGAATTGTTCGGATTAACATCGCAAATTAGAAGAGCCGCTATTTCTATAACTTCAAATATTGCAGAGGGATTTAGTAGGAGCTCTTATAAAGATAAAACAAAATTTTACTATATTTCGCAGGGATCCTTAACTGAAGTACAAAATCAGTTAATTATAGCCAGGGATGTCGAATATATTACAAATGATTTATTCCAAAGCATAGCGAACAAAACAATAATTTCACATAAACTAATAAACGGATTAATAAAAAAATCAAAAGAAATTCATGATTCATAATTCATGATTCATAATTCTAGCCAATATATGCAACGAAAAATACTAGAGGGTTCACAAGCAGTCTCTCACACAATAAACAACATAAAACCAGCTGTAATTTCAGCCTACCCGATTACCCCTCAAACTCACATTGTTGAAGATTTGGCGAAATTAAAGGCAGACGGGAAAGCTACTTATGAATACGTTCGAGCTGAATCAGAGTTCGCCGCTGCCTCAATCGTTACTGGAGCTTCAGCAACAGGAGTTAGAACATACACAGCAACAAGTTCTCAAGGGATTCTTCTTATGACCGAAGTTCTCTACAATATCGCTGGGATGCGTCTCCCTATCGTTCTCACTTGTGCTAACCGTGGTGTTTCTGCCCCAATTACTATTTGGAATGATCACCAAGATGCGATGTCTGTTAGAGATTCTGGTTGGATAATGCTTTTTGCTGAAAATCACCAAGAAGCGGTCGAACAACACATTATGGCCTACAAAATTGCCGAACAAGTGAAAATACCCGTTATGGTAAATATCGACGGTTTTGTTTTAACTCATTCTTATGAACCAGTTGTTATTCCAAGTACAGCCGAAATTAAAAAATACCTACCAGACTATAAGCCAGCCAAGGGAGAACATCTTGATGTCATGAATCCAACAACTTTTGGAGCATTCGCTCCCCCACACTCTTACATGGAAATAAGACAAGAGCTATATGATGACTTGCAAAGTTCGCTTACAACTATTAAAAAAGAATACGAACTATATAAAAAAGTTTTAGGTGAAGCTTCCAAACAAGATGAACACCAAAGTAAAGTAAACAACGGTCTTATTGAATATTATGGTCCAAAAAATCCAAAAATACTTTTAGTTGCAATGGGCTCTGTGGTCGGGACAATCAAAGACGTTGTTGATGAAAAAAGTAAAGAATTTTCAATGGCCGGGAATGTTGGTGTCCTGAAAATAAAAACATTCCGACCATTCCCAGCAGAAGAAGTTCTAAAAATAGTCAAAAAAGTAAAATACGTCGCTGTTTTAGAAAAAGCAGTTTCACTAGGATCCGAAGGACCCCTAACCCTCGAAGTAAAATCAGCCGTTCAAAACAAAACAATAGCAAAAGTCCAAAATTTTGTAGTCGGACTTGGCGGAAGAGATATTACAAAAGATATGATTAAAAAGATTGTAGCTGATGTAAAAAAGAAAAACAGCAAAATTGAGTTTATTGGTAAATAAACAAAATAATATGCGTTTAAAAAGTAAAACTATTCTTGCTGCATTATTTTTTGGATTGTTAATTGTATTTTCTGGAACCATTAATACCGCTTTTGCAGAAGTTAAGCCACTTGACCTTCAAGTCTCGATTCCTGGAGCAACAGGCGCTTCAGTTAGCAATGGCGGAAAGACTATCAAGTTCGACAGGAAGACAACTGCCATTGGAGAATATATTAAAAATATTTACAATTATGCCATTAGTATCGTTGGAATCGTCGCTACTATTATGTTACTGTTTGGAGGATTTACTTGGTTAACAGCTGGAGGAAGTGGAGAGAAGGTTGGAAAAGCGAGAGATATAATATTTGGCTCCCTAACTGGATTAGTTCTTGCTCTAACTTCATATACACTATTAACAATGGTAAATCCTGATTTGGTTAATTTTAAGATCCAGAAAATAAAGACTCCGGAAGATACTAGTTCTGGGCTTGGTGCATGTGATAGATGCACTGTTCTAGGGAATACCGGGACCTGTGTTACAAGGAGCTGTGTTATTGTTTTTGAAAAGGAAAACTGCGATGGAACTTACCTTGGAACCAACAAAAGCACAATTATAGCAAACTGCAATGACGGTGAGGTTTTTTACAATAACCATGAATATGAGTTAAGTGGTCGCATGGAAGCTGACATGGAAAATAATACTGGTGGAGCGAGTGGTGGATGATAATATTTAAATTAGATCTGTATTTTTTCTAAAGTCAAAATATAAAACATTAAAAATAAATAAAGGACCGTAATGACGTTAAAAACCATAAAAAGTAAAAAAATAATTGATTTAAATAGTTCAACATATGAAATTAAGAAATAAAATAAAATTAATAATATTCTTATCTAGTTTTTTGCTTTTATTTTTTGTTAATATAAATATTTCATTTGCCTTGGATTTACAAGTAGACATTCCTGGTCAAGAAGCTTTGGATTTTAATGGAACAACTAAACCAATTGGACAATATATAAGTAACCTTTACAACTACGCAATAAGCATAGTTGGAATAGTTGCTACTATAATGTTAATGTTTGGTGGTTTTACTTGGTTAACAGCTGGGGGAAGTGGAGAAAAAGTTGGGAAAGCGAGAGATATGATATTTGGCTCTTTAACTGGTCTAGTTCTAGCACTAACTTCCTATACAATATTAACAATGGTAAATCCTGATTTGGTTAATTTCAAGATACAGAAAATACAACCGCCTGAGGTGAAGTTTACACAACCCGTAGATCCCAATGCCCTAGGCACTCAAAATATTAATGGTTGCTGTCTTAGTGGCAATATAAATTGGACTGGATGCAAAAATTTGAGTAAATACGATTGTACAGTGGCTGGTCATAGTGGCGCTGTCACACAATTTTTTCAAAATGCAAAATGCATAGAAGACTATATGTCTGGAACAACTCAAATATGGGAATGCAAAGCTACTTATGTTTCCCCAGCCGCGGTCAATGTTGATGGATGTATTATCGTCAACCCTGGAGATTGTATGTAAAAATCCCTTGATCGCTAACTCTAAGTTGTCCCCAGGGTCAAAATGTAAACTATAATTAATATATAAAAACATGACTTTCTCAAAATACTCAGAGCAAAAATTTGATATTCTAAATAAGTATAAGGTTTTTTATACTCGGGAGGATATTGAGGAAGTTGTTAATAACCCAGAAAGAACTGGGGAAAAAAATGAATTGATTAGTGCTGAGAAAAATAATATAAAAGTTTTATATAAAATTGAGATGGGTAAAAAAAAGATTGTTACTTTTTATCCTGTTAAATAAAACCATGTCATTCTGGAGCGAAGCGACAACGAAGCGATAGAATCTCATTCGTGGGGTTAGATTCTATCACCCCAAGAGTACTTTGTCGCTTCGCTCGGGCGCGCTTTCGCTCCAGAATGACAATATTTACAAATATGATTTACGACGCTGAAACAAATATTGCTTGTATAGAAGTATCAACTGGAACAATTGATCATACTGTTGAGCTTGGAAATTTTATAATACATGTTTCTAAAACAAAAATACCAATATTAATAGAAATTTTAGAAGCTAGTAATTTTGTCGGCCAATTCAATAAAAACGAGGCCGAGGCCATGGAGAAATTAAAGAAAGTATTGCCGGCCAATCTATTTGAACTAAAAACATAAATTGTACATTATTAAATAACACACTTCCCTTGTCATTCTCAACTTGATTGGGAATCCAGAATCTTTTAAACTTTTTTCTAGATTCCGGGTCAAGCCCGGAATGACAAATGAGTCTTAAAAATTAATTCGAAATTCGAAATTCAAAAATCGAAATTCACCATATTATGTCAAAAACATTAATCAAAAAAACACGACAAAAAGATAATATCGAAATGCTTAATTCAGGTCACCGTGCTTGTGCTGGTTGTGGTCAGTTAATCGCTGCTAAGGCAGTAGCTGAAACTCTTGGGCCAGATACCATCATCGCGAACGCGACCGGTTGTTTAGAGGTAACTACTACTCCCTACCCACAAAGCGCTTGGGGAATGCCTTGGATTCATTCAGTGTTTGAAAACGCGGCTGCTGTTGCTTCCGGAGTACAAGCTGCTCTAAAACAACAAGGTAAAACCAAGAAAGTTAAAGTCGTCGCTCAAGGTGGTGATGGTGGAACTTTTGATATCGGTTTTGGTCTTATTTCAGGAATGTGGGAACGTGGTGAAGACATTCTCTATGTCGCCTACGACAACGAAGCCTACGCCAATACCGGCATTCAAGCCTCTGGGGCGACCCCGTGGGCGGCAAGCACTACAACCACACCATCCGGCTCAGGCAATACCATTGACGCTATTGGCTCCCATCAGCAAAAAAAGGATATGATAGCCATTGCTCTCGGCCATGGCCTAAAATATGTAGCCCAATCAACAGTTGGCTATCTCGAAGATATCAAAGCGAAAGTTAAAAAGGCCGTTGAAGTAGAGGGACCAGCCTACATCCAAATACTAGTCCCTTGCGTTCCTGGTTGGAAAACAGAACCAAACCAAACCCTAAAAATAGGGAAACTAGCCGCCCAAACAGGTCTCTATCCCCTGCTTGAATATGAAAATGGTGAACTCACTAAGGCCATGAAAGTCGGAGATAAAAATCCAAAAGTAGAAGAATATCTAAAAACCCAAGGAAGATTCGCTCACCTCTTCAAAACAAAACAAGGCAAGGAACAAATTAAATATATTCAAGAACTAGCGAATAAAAATATTGAGAAATACGGATTGAAATAATCACACTCAAAAAAAAACCGATGAACGTAGATATCTACGTTCATCGGTTTTTAAATTCTGTTGTTTTGACTTATCTTAGGTTTTACTAATATCAATACATTACTTTTCAATAATTAGTTCTTGCTAATAATTTCTTTAACCTACTTTTTTAAAAAAGTAGAGCAAAAACGTTCACGGAGAAAATTTTGGACCATTGCGCTATGAAAGCTAACAAAATTCCGAACTCGTCATTTCGTTGTCACTCCATTCCTCAAACAGCGGATATTTTATGGAGCTTTCTACACTTCATTTTCTTCCAAAATTTCCCAATGTTCACAGGCTTGAATTTAAACAACTTTTATATAATTTCACTTTTGAGAACATTGAAAAATTTAGAATAATAAAATTTATTGCGAAATTCGCCAAAAAATGCTCATGTTTGAACCGCCAGCTGGCGGTGAGTTTGAGATTTTTTGTGGTTGAGGAATTTGTTTTCCCAACCACACCAAAACCCTTCGGCTTCTATAAATGAATTGTCGTAATAAAAATATTCTAAATTTTTTCTGAGAACGATTTCCTGCCTGCCGGCAGGCAGGTGGTACTTTATATGCCCGATTCGCCAACTGGCGAAGACAAAATGCCCTTGGGGTGAAAAGTACTTATAAAAAAGCTAATAAGGATGAGATTCTCACGTCGCTGACGCTCCTCAGAATGACAAATTATTTATAATGAGTATTTTTTTTGATTAACCCAAGGGCACACTGCCCAATCAAGATGGGAATCACAATATATAAAAATAAAGTCGTACACCCGCCTGCCTCAATTTTAACTTACTCTTTTTCACTAAAACAGTAATTTTAATAAAAAATTTTATGTTAAAACAATTCGTTCACGGCATTTCGGGCAGGTATGTACGACTTTATTTTTTATATATCTCTAGATTTTCTTAATAAACCTTTCTTTCTTCTCTTTTGTGATATCCTGTTCCTGCTGGAATCAATCTTCCGATAATAATATTTTCTTTAAGTCCTTCAAGATAATCAATCTTTCCACTAACTGCTGCTTCAATCAATACTCTCGCTGTTTCTTGGAATGAAGCTGCTGAAAGGAATGAGTCTGTAGTCAGTGAAGCTTTTGTAATACCAAGTAACAGTTCATTAACTTTAGCCTGATCTTCTTTCTTCGCTACTTTTGAATTAGCTCTATTCAATACTGATTTTTCAACGATATCCCCTGGCAATAAATCTGTCTTGTTAGGATCTTTTACAAAACTCCTAGAAAACATCTGTCTAACAATAATCTCAACGTGTTTATCATTTAGCGGTTGTCCTTGAGAAGAATAAACTTCTTGAATTTCCTTAATAATATATTTTTGAGTTGCAAGTCTTCCACTCAAAGTAAAAAGTTGTCTTAAATCAAGACTTCCGTCAGTCAATTGATCACCAATAGTAACTAAATCACCTTCCTTGACCTTGATAGCCATCCCTTTCGGAATAATAAACTCTTTTACTTTTTTTGCATCACCACTAATCTTTATATACTTTTCTGCTATTGTAACAATCCCTGCTCCGTCAGCCTTTTGAATTTTTCTACCAACCTTAAACAAATCTTGACCTTTCTTGGCTTTTTCTCCATCTTCAACAAGAATCTTTGGAGTAGCTTCTTTATTTTTTTCCATTAACTCAGAGAAATAAAATTTATCATTTTCTTCTCCTTTGTAGTTAATTTTCAAAATTTTACCTAGTCCACTTGAAACAATTACCTTTCCATTTTCATCTTCAATTGTTCTTGAAGCCTCTTCAATAGAAATTGTTCCAGCGACATCGGCAATTAAGGCTTTTCTCTTAGGAGGTCTTGTCTCAAAAATTTCTTCAACACGAGGTAAACCTTGAGTAATATCATCTGAACCAGCAACACCACCAGTATGGAAAGTTCTCATAGTAAGCTGTGTTCCAGGCTCACCAATAGATTGAGCGGCTATTGTTCCAACGGCCACACCAATCTTAACTGGCTTGTTATATCCAAGATCGTAACCATAACATTTAGCACATGCTCCTCTATCAACCTTACAACTTAAAATTGATCTGACCCTTGCTTCTTGAATATCTTCATCTGCAATAACATCAATAATATCTTCTGTAATAAGTTCATCTTTTTTAACAAGCACCTTGCCCTTAGCATTAACCAAATCAGCTGCTAGATAACGACCAACAATTCTTTTCTTTAACTCGTAATTCATTTCATCACTTTCTTTTTTGGTCAATATAACTCCTTCTGTATCTTTACAATCATCTTCAGAAATAATAACATCTTGAGCTACATCAACTAAACGTCTGGTCAGATAACCAGCGTTAGCAGTACGCAACGCTGTATCTGATAGACCTTTACGTACACCATGAGTAGAAATAAAGTATTCCAATACATCAAAACCTCTTTTAAAGTTTCCACGTACTGGCAATTCAATAATATCTCCAGAAGGTGAAGTCAC
Source organism: Patescibacteria group bacterium (assembly GCA_027858235.1). Taxonomy (NCBI): domain Bacteria; species Patescibacteria group bacterium. The sequence goes on from JAQIDC010000032.1 coordinate 18,908, forward strand.
AAGACCTTTCATTCCTAGAATTTGCGTTAGCTGAGCCCATGAACCACGAGCACCAGATTCAATCATAGAATACACTGGGCCGTCTGTTGGTAAGTTTCTTTTACAAATAGCTGTAACTTTTTCTTTTGTATTTGTCCAAATCTCAATAACTTTTGAATATCTTTCAGAGTTTGTAAGAAGTCCGTCATCAAACTGTTCTTGAATTTTTTCAACTTCTTCTTGAGCATCATTGATAAGATGGTCTTTTTCTTCAAAGTAAGGAAGATCGTCCATCCCCCAAGAAAGTCCACTCTTTGTAATAATTGCGAAAGCCATATTCTTTAATTCATCAACCAATTTAACAGTTCTTTCTTCTCCGTAAAAACGTAAACAGTTTTTGATAACATCCCTAAGACCACCCTTTCCAACAACCTCGTTAACAAAACGTAATCTTTCAGGAAGTATCTCGTTGTACATCACTCTACCAGCTGTAGCAATGATTATTCCCTTATCTTTTGTTCTTACTTTAATAGGAGCATGCAGGGTAATTTTTCTAGTTTGATAAGCTAGTTTTACTTCAAGTTCATTCGCAAAATATTTGTACTTCTTATCATCTCCATCAGTCTCGTCAATTTGAGTTAAGTAAAAAGCTCCCCAAACGATATCTTGACCAGGAGCAACAATAGGGTCACCAGTCGCTGGTTTTAATAAGTTATGAGTAGAAAGCATAATGTCACGAGCTTCGTCTTTTGCTTCTTTGGTAAGTGGAACATGAACAGCCATTTGATCGCCATCAAAGTCAGCATTAAATGCTGCACACACTAGAGGGTGAATCTGAATAGCTTTACCTTCAATCAATGTTGGCTTGAAAGCTTGGATTCCAAGCCTATGCAAGGTGGGAGCACGGTTAAGGAGAACAAAAGCATCTTTGGTAATGTTTTCCAAAATATCGTAAACCTCATTATGTCCTGCATCAATATATCTAGAAGCTGACCTAACATTGTGAACTATTTCTTCTTTAATTAATTTTGAAATTACATAAGGCTTAAATAATTCTAGAGCCATTATCTTTGGAAGACCACATTGGTCTAATTTCAATTTAGGATTAACTACAATAACAGAACGTCCAGAATAATCAATTCTTTTTCCAAGTAAATTCTGTCTAAACCTACCCTGCTTACCTTTCAATGAGTCTGCTAGAGATTTCAACTGTCTTTTTTGTCCAGTCGAAGCTGTAACAGTTTTGCTTGCTCTGCTTGAATTATCAATCAAAGCATCAACAGCCTCTTGCAACATCCTTTTTTCGTTTCTACAAATAACTTCTGGTGCGTTAAGGTCTATCAATTGTTTCAAACGATTGTTTCTATTAATTACCCTTCTATATAAATCATTTAAATCAGATGTAGCAAATCTTCCTCCATCAAGAGCAACCATTGGTCTCAAATCTGGTGGAATTACAGGAATCTCTTTCAGAACCATCCATTCTGGCTTCACATTGTTTGCTTCAAGGCTCTTGATTAATTTCAGTCTTCTCATTAACTTCTCTCTTTTAGAGTCAATGCATATCTCTAATTGATCGGATACTAATTTCCCTGTCTTTTTAAGATCAATTCTTGATAATAATTCTCTAATCGCTTCCGCGCCAATGCCTGCTTCAAAAATATGACCGTATTTCAAACTTAAGTTTTGATAAGAATTTTCAGAAATTATTAAAAGAGGTTTTAATTCTTTCAATTCCTTCTGAGCTTGATCAAGAGCATCATTAAGACTCTCCATCTTTTCATCTTTTATTTTGCCCAAAGAAATAATTTCTTTTTCTATCTCATTCTCTACATCAACCTTCTCAGTTCCTGCTTCCACAAGCTTGGTTTTCTTTCCTTTAATTTCACTAATCTGTTTATTAAACTCACTATCGATAGATTTCTTCTTTGATTTGAATTCCTGTTTAATCTGATCCAAAGTAGCATTCTTCAAATCTTCATTAACGTCAGTAACTATAAAGCTAGCGAAATAAACCACTTTTTCCATGGCTTGCATGGTAAGGTCGAGTATTAAACCAATTTTTGAAGAAATACCACGTAGGAACCAAATATGTGTAGCTGGAGACTGAAGACTAATATGTCCCATTCTTTCACGTCTAACAATGCTTCTAGTAACTTCAACACCACACTTATCACATACTATTCCTTTATACCGAATTTTTTTGTACTTTCCACAATAACACTCCCAGTCTTTTGAAGGACCGAAAATCTTCTCGCAAAAGAGTCCATCTTTTTCTGGTTTTTGTGTTCTATAATTAATAGTCTCAGGCTTTGAAATCTGACCGTGAGACCAGTCGAGGATATCCTCAGGTGACGCTAGCTTCAATTTGATAGCATCAAAGTCTGTTGTTTTGATTGGATTTATCATAATTTTTTGACTCGCGTGTGAGCGAGGCATCCCGCTAATCACTAAGTGGTGAGCGGGATATTGTCGTATTTGCCCTTTAGTCACACATGAGTATTTGAATATGTGAAGTATATTTATTAATTAATATTATTTCTTGATATCTTTTGTTTCTTCTTTATCTTTATTTACAGATATCTCTTCTACTTCGGCCTCCTTCACTTCTGTCTCCTCTTTCTCTTGTGGTTTCTGATCACTCTCTGGAGTAGAGTTTTCCGAAGTTTCCTCTTCTGGAACTTCACTTCCTCCGAGTAACTCAACATCAAGAGCAAGCCCTTTAAGTTCTCTTACTAAAACATTGAATGACTCAGGAACATTCATCTTTGTGATTGGTTCCCCTTTAATAATAGACTCATAAGCCTTGGATCTTCCTGGAACATCATCCGATTTGATTGTTAGAATTTCTTGTAACAAATGAGCTGTCCCGTATGCTTGTAGAGCCCAAACTTCCATTTCTCCGAATCTTTGTCCACCAAATTGAGCCTTACCACCCAAAGGCTGTTGAGTAATCAAAGAGTAAGGACCAATTGAACGTTGGTGAATCTTGTCCTCAATCATATGATTTAGTTTAAGCATATATTTGTAACCAACTGTTATCTTATGGTCATAAACCTCTCCGCTCTTTCCATCATACAGAACAGATTTACCATCTTCAGGTAGCCCCGCTTTTCTTAATTCAGATTTTATATCTTCTTCAGAAATTCCATCAAGCGCTGGTGTAGCTATTTTATAACCAAGCTTGTGAGCTGCAAATCCAAGATGAGTTTCAAGAATTTGACCAAGGTTCATACGAGAAACAATACCTAGCGGTGACAATATAACATCAACTGGAGTACCATCTTCTAGATAAGGCATGTCTTCGACTGCAACAATTTTTGAAATTACACCTTTATTACCATGTCTTCCACTCATCTTATCTCCAACTTGAATCTTTCTTAAATTGGCAACTGAGATTTGTATTGATTTCAAAACTCCAGCTGACAATCTATCACCATCTTCACGAGAAAATACTTTTATATCAACAACTTTTCCGTGCTCACCATGTTCTAGATACAAGGATGAATCCCTAACGTCTTTTGCTTTTTCTCCGAAAATAGCTCTAAGTAATTTTTCTTCAGCTGATAGTTCTGTTTCACCTTTAGGGGTAATTTTACCAACCATAATGTTACCGGAAGAAACCTCAGCTCCAACTCTGATAACACCCTCTTCGCTTAGATCTTTAAGTTTTTCTTCAGAAATATTTGGAATATCATTTGTAACAACTTCTGGACCTAATTTTGTATCACGAACATCAATAGTATAGTTTTCAATGTGGATAGAAGAATAAGTATCTCTGGAAACCATTTTCTCAGAAAGAATAATAGCATCCTCATAGTTAAACCCTTCCCATGTCATAAATGCTACAAGAACATTTTTTCCTAGAGCAAGTTCTCCCTTATCAATAGCTGGGCCATCTGACAATGGTTGTCCTTTAATAACCTTATCGCCTACATTTACTATTGGTCTTTGATTGATACAGGTTGAAGCATTTGAACGAAGGAACTTTGTTAGGTTATGTTTTTCAATCTTATCTTTTTTATTTCTTACTTCAATATTTAAACCATCTACTTTTGAAATCTCTCCATCCTCTTTGGCTATTACAATATGGCCAGAATCACGAGCCGCTAGAGACTCGGCACCCGTTCCAACAAGAGGAGAATCAGCAATAACAAGAGGAACAGCTTGACGTTGCATGTTTGTTCCCATCAAAGCTCTTTGTCCATCGTTATGTTCCATAAAAGGGACAAGCGATGTTGCAATTGAAATAATCTGATTAGCGGCAATCCCAACATAATCAATCTTGGTTACGATGCCTGTTCCGGGTTGTCCAAACTTTCTAACCTCGCATTTTGTAACCAAGAAGTGTCCACCATCATCCACTGGAACTGTTGAAGTAGCTGTAATATATTTTTCTTCTTCAAAGGCATCCATAAATACAATCTCATCTGTAACAACTGGCACGATTGAAACTAGCTTATCACCTAATTTACCAACCATTTCATTTGCTTGCTTTGATGTAATGGTATCACCTTTCTTTACTATTACTTTTCCTTCCTTACCGTTTCCTTTTATCTCTAAAATATCTTCACGCGCTATTTTTCCTTCAGTAATTTTTGGATCGTTGGCAATGTCATGTAAAACTTTTTTAAATGGAGTTTCCAAAAAACCATATTTGTTTAGAATAGCATAGCTAGCAAGATGTCCAACAAGACCAATATTTGGGCCTTCGGGAGTCGCAATCGGACAAATTCTACCATAATGAGTAGCGTGCACATCACGAACATCAAATCCAGCTCTCTCACGGGTTAAACCTCCAGGACCAAGAGCGGAAAGCCTTCTTTTGTGCTCAAGTTCAGCTAGCGGATTTGTTTGGTCCATGAACTGAGACAATTGAGAAGACATAAAAAATTCTCTAACCACAGAAATAAGTGGTCTTGAATTGACTAATTTGCTTGGAGTTAAAGTAGCAATTTCATGAGTGCTCATTCTGTCTTTAATAATTCTTTCCATTCTCGCTAACCCAACTCTAAATTTATTTTGAATAAGCTCACCAATAGCTCTAACTCTTCTATTGCCAAGGTGATCAATATCATCTTCTTTACCTGTTCCCAAGTTAAGATTAATTACTTCTTTAATAGTTGCTATCAGATCTTCTCTTCTTAGAATCCTTGTTTCTTTATTGTTTGGAATATCAAACCCAAATTTTCTATTTAGCTTATATCGACCAACCCTATCAAAATCATATCTATCAAATCTAAAAAACATAGAGTGAATTAACTGCCTAGCATTGTCAGTTGTCGCTAAATCACCTGGTCTAATTCTTTTATATACTTCTTTTAATCCTTCTGCTTCATTTTTTGAAATATCTTTTGCAATAGTAGCATCGATATGATTAAGCTCTTCTTCTGTTGAAGGCTTATCAACATCCTTAAACAATTCAATCAATTCTTCGTCACTACCAAATCCAAAAGCTCTAAAAAGGGCAGTTACTGGAACTTTTCTTTTTCTGTCAATTCTAACCCAAATTACTTTATTTATATCCGTTTCAATCTCTAGCCAAGCACCTCTATTTGGAATAACCTTAGCTCCAAAAGTCTTTTTTCCTTTATTGTATTCTGAAGTAAATATAACTCCTGAACTTCTAATCAACTGAGACACTACAACTCTTTCAATACCATTAACAATAAAAGTTCCATTCTCTGTCATCAAAGGAAAATCTCCCAAAAATATTTCCTGGGTGTTTGACTCATTAGTTCTTTTATTTTCAAGTTTTACTTTTACTCTCAATGGTGCTTCAAAAGTTAAATTTTTAGCACGACATTCTACCTCGGTAAATTTCGGTTCATCTAGAAAATACTCATTAAATGATAATTCTAAATCTCTACCAATAAAATCTGTAATAGGAGAAACTTCATCAAATAAATCAGCAAGTCCTTCTTCAATAAACCAATTAAATGAATTTTTTTGAACCTCAATTAAATCAACGTCTTCAATGGGTTTATAATTTTCTTTAAAATACTTTCTGTTCCCAATGAATGTCTCTTTGCTTGTTTGTACTTGTTTTGACATAAAAAACTGTTCATAAACTAAAAACTATTTAGTTTCACCACCAAAGTTTTTGCCGGCTTTTAAGCTTATGAAATATATTAAATTTTCTTTAACAACAAAAAATCTCAATCCTTAAACTGGCTTGAGTTATTTTGTACCGTCAAGATATAAATCTTTGACGGGATGAGTACTTTAAATTTTACTAAAAAAACATTTTTTCACGTTTTAGAGGAGTAAAAATGAAACTTTTTTAGAATGCTTGGGGATTTTAAAAAAGAAAAAAACAAATAAATTGTTTTCATCTTACTGTTTTTGTTTTGAAATATTTTTTTGATTTGTGAATAAATAATAACAAAGATGAGCTTGTATGTCAAGTATTTTTTCAAAAAAGTCAATATCTACTTATTTATTTAATATTAGGTAAAAATACTAATTTTCCAAAAAAGATATCCCATTTTTATCCACAGCGGTTCTTTCTTTATTTTCTGACAACATTCCTCTAATTACAGCTCTATCGTCCCAGGGTTCTTTTTCTCCATTTTTTCTTACTATTGCCTGCTCACTTCCCTTCCCTGTTACCAATAGAATATCATTTTCTTGAGCTAGTTTTATTGCTTTTTTTATTGCATCTCTTCTATCTAATATCTTAAATAAACTATCATTTTCTAATTTCCCTGCCTTTTCTGCCCCAACAAAAACCTGGTCTATTATTATTTCAGGGTTATCATCGTAGGGATCTTCATCTGTAACTATTATGATGTCGGCATTTTCTCCAGCAAGCTTTCCAAGGATGGGTCTACGAGAAACATCTCTCCCGCCCCCAGCTGAACCCAAAACATGTATTATTTTATTGTGAGGGATAAGTTTTACAGTTTCATATAATTTTCCAACAGCCCTTGGTTCAAAAGCATAATCAACAATAACTGTAAAATTTTGCCCTTCATCTATTTTCTCAAGCCTCCCAGCTATTCCCTCAATGTCCGCTAATGATTTTTTTATTTTTTCAATATCTAAATTCAGGGTCTTGGCCAATAGAAAAGCATTAAGAGAGTTTTTTACACTCATTATTCCAAGCAAAGACAGGCTAATGCTTTCTTCTTCAACAATATATTTTGTGCCATTTTTATCAATCTCAACATCTCGATATTCAAAAACTTTAATATCTTTTTTTATTTCTTTGCTGAGTTTTATATTTTCTACATCCCCAGTATACCCACTTTTTTGTTCGGCCCAAAAACTCATGAAATATTCAACGTGTTCATCTTCCAGGTCGGCTAGAATTGTTTTTTTAACTTTTTCTAATTCTGTTTTTTTAATACCGCTATCTGTTCTAACTATATCGTAGTTTTCATCCATATACTTAGGTTTGCATGTTTTAAGATGGGCAAAAAGTTTTCCTTTCGCTTTTTTGTATTCCTCAAAACTTCCATGAGATTCAATATGCTCGGGATAGAGGCCTGTCACGAGTAAAATATCATAATTAATAAACTTATGTCTAAACTGCTTTATTCCCTCAGATGATGTTTCCACTATGGCTACTTTACATTTGTTGGCCACCATTCTCGCTAGCATTCTCTGCGTAAAGAATCTTCCAAGCATTGTCATCTTTTTATCATTCAACCACTCTTTTTTCCCGTCGTTAAACATAGCTGTAGAAGTGTAGCCAGTTTTTAGACCTGCTCCCTCCAGAACCTTCGCCATTAAATAAACACTGGAGGTTTTTCCAGTCGTGCCAGTTACACCAACGACAATTAATTTTTCAGATGGTTTCCCATAAACCAGAGCGGAAACAAAACTAAACAAAAAATGATAGGCTGGTTGGACAGCATTAAAAATAGGTTTTGGTATTAATTTTTTTAGTATATATAATGGGTTAATAGTTTTCATTTTATTATTTTAATTAAATTTTATTTAACTTCTAGTGGGTCTATTTAAATAGTATTGTATAATTTTCAATTTCTAATTATTAATTTTCAATAAATTTTCAATTTCTTAATATATTTATTAAATTTTTTAGATTCTTGTTTGAAAATTGCTAATTGTAAATTCACTGAAAATTGAAAACTGTAAATTGGAAACTATTTAATTCCCCTTCTCACTTTTCTAGCTATTTGATAAACATTATACCACACCCAATTAAATACCATGTCTAGAGTTCCTGGATAATCTAGTTCAAAACCACCAAACCCTTTCTTAAAACGAGTTACTCCAGGCCATTTTTTTTCATCTATCCCATAAAAATCATAATATTTATATCCCTCACCTTTGGCCAACATAGCAGCCTCCCACTGAAGAAGAAATGGCGCCATCACGTTTCTATGTTCATTCGCAGAAGCACCATGCATATATGTAACTGTGTCTCCAAAAAATGAAAACAAGGCTGTGGCTACAATTTTATTATTATATTTTGCAAAATATATTTTAACAAAATCAAGATTTAAAAGTTTTCTGTAGTGTTCTTTACCGTGAGTCCTAAAACCATCTCTTTCTGAGGTGCTACCCATGAGATTCCAAAAATTATCAAAGTCGTCAACACTCCCCTTAACTATTTCAACTCCCTTTTTTTGAGCAAGGCGAATGTTGTAGCGAGTTTTTTGATGCATTCCTTTAAGAATGACATCTTCGGACAAAGACAAATCCAACATTAAAGTTTTTTTTGGCTGAAGGTCGATTGACTTGCGAATGTCTAGGGTTGAATTATTAATATTTATTAAAGGCTCGAGCCGAAGAAATATTGATCCTTCTTTTTTAGCTAAATTTTTTATTTCATTAAATAAAAACTCTTCTATTCCATGTTGTGTGTTGTGTGTTGTGTGTTGTGTACTTATGATCGGTCCTCTCGGACAATAAAAATAATTCTTTCCTAGACCAATCGATTTCTTAATAAGTGTGGCCACAGCGACAAAAACGCCATCAAGCTCTACACCTAATCTAAAAATTTCATTTCCACTATCTTCTTGAAATACTCCCCATTCCCAAGATTGCAAAAACTGAGAATGCTTTTCTTTTTCAAGAAGCTTATTTAAATCTTTTTTTTCAATCTTAACTATTTTCATTGGTTTAACCTATTTTCTTTAAAGCTTCTTTAATTCTTTCTCCACTATCTTTAATATCTTTATCAATACTCCTTAAAGCATCTCTCGCCTGGGTCATGGAGTAGCCGAGACTAATTAAAGCGTCTATTTCATCACCACTAGCAAAGCCGCCAGTAGCGTTCTTTGAGTTTGCTGACATTTCTATATGACCAATTTTATTTCTGAGTTCAAGGACTACTCGTTCTGCAGTTTTTGGACCAATACCAGAAACTTTATTTAATAAGTCGGGCTCACCTCGTGAAATTGAATCTTTAATTTCATAAATACTAGCAGCCGCCAGAACATTAAGGGCTGTTTTTGGTCCAATACCAGAAACAGATAAAATCATTTCAAAGAATTCCTGTTCTTCTGGATTTTTTAATCCGAAAAGAAGGCTACTTTGTTCGGTAATGTGGTGGTAAATAAAAAGTTCTGCTTCTTGTCCAATATCAAACTCGGATATCAAGGCTGTGTTTACAAAAACCTTGTAGCCAATGCCACCTGTTTTAATAATAAGAAAATCCTTTCCTTTGTTTAAAATTTTTCCTTCTAAGTAGGCAATCATGTGTGAATATTTAATTATTAATTTTGAATTTTGATTGAATAACTAATTACTTAATTTTTAAACATTCGAAATTGAATCGAAATTCAAAATTCAAAATTAGAAATTTAATTCAACTTCCTTCTCACAACACTTCCTTGTGGAATTTTCACTTTTGTTTCAATTATCACCTCTGTCCCCTGTCCACCATGAGCAGATTCAATAAATTCATCTTTTTTAATATCAAACAACTTAGTGATTTTCATTTTTACTATTTCATAGGCTGGAGTCAGCATTTCAATAGAATATCCGATTTTCATAGAATTGTGGACCCTAACAACTGTTTCGTACTTTGTTTTATGTTTTTTGCTGGCGACAACCTCTCCACAAAACTCCCAAGAACCTAAGATATGAGAATTATCTCTATTCTCATCAGCTTTCTCGCCTAATAAAAATCCTGTCGTATATCCTCTGTGAACAAGTTTATCAAAAAGTTCTTTGTATAGTTTATTTATCTCCTTTTTCCCCCGTGCTGCCTGCCCGTCCTCTGGCGTGGAGCTTGTCGAAGTATTCAGCATATTGATAGCCTTATTATATGCACCAACTACAGTTGCTAGGTAATAAATACTCTTAGCGCGTCCTTCTATTTTGAAACTTTCTACTCCCGCTTCTTTTAATTTATCCAAATGTTTTATTAAACACAAGTCTTTCGAATTTAGAATATATGTTCCATGCTCTTCTTCCACTATTTCAAGTGGCATCCCTGGTCGCTTTTCCTCGGAAATAAAAAAGTTCCAACGACAAGGCTGAACACAATCCCCTAGATTGGCGGACTTGTCTACAAAATGTTTTGAAAGAAAGCATCTCCCAGAATAGGCCATACACATAGCTCCGTGAACAAAATATTCTAACTCAATTTTTGGCACCCTCTTTTTAATTTCTTTAATCTCCTTAAGTGTCACTTCTCTACCTAATATAACTCTTTTTATTCCTTGGTCATACCAAAATTTAGCTGATTGCCAGTTAGTACAGTTAGCCTGAGTTGATAAATGAATTTCGGCTTTAGGCCAAACTTTTTTTATAGTAGCTATTACACCTGGGTCCGATGCGATTAGAGCATCAACTCCAATTTTTTTAAGTTCACGAATATATTTTGGAAGTTTTTCAACATGTTCATTGTGTGCAAAAATATTAACTGTCACATACATTTTCTTTCCCTTGGAATGAGCATATTCAAGTCCCTCTCTAAGAGTATCAAGAGAAAAATCATTAATACGAACTCGCAAAGAAAAATCCGGAATTCCAGCATAAACAGCATCTGCTCCAAACAAAAAAGCCGTTTTCATTTTTGTAATATTCCCCGCCGGCGCGAGTAGCTCAATTTTGTTTATTTTCTTCATCTGCAATATTCTAGACCTCAGATGTCCTTAAAGACATCGGAGGTCTTATAATTCTAACTATTTTTTATCACTATTTTTTTCCTTCCGCCTGCCCTGAGTTTGCCGAAGAGTCTTTTTCTTCGATTTGACTTAATCTAGCACTGGCCAATTTACATGATTTTGCGTCACTTTTAAGCATCATACCAACAACATCATCAATTGGACTTGATGCAGGATTAGAAAGTCTCTCCCTTAGTCTCGTAGCATCATCATCTGAACTAGATTTCTCTTTTTTTGTATTATTCATATACAAATACTTTAGCTTTTTTAAGCTAAAAAATCAACTTTTAAACGAATAAAAACAGCATCCAAGAAAGAATCTGCATTTTAATTTAAAATTATTTTATTCCTAATATTTCCTTTCTGTTTGAAGCTTTACTTTCATATATTTTTGATGCTTCATAATCTTTTTTATTATTGGTGTACTTGTAACGAAAGTCATAAGCATCTGCCAGCAATTCATAAGATCTAATTTCGGCGTTTGTGTATGCTTGATTTTCAAGAGTCCCAAAAGTGTCCAAACTTGTCTGAATAACATCTTCCACCAATTTATCTATAACAATCATTTCACTTTGGTCTTTTTTTGATAAATTATTCCAGATATTCTGAGCTTTTTGTAAATTCAAATGTGCCAACTCTTGCTTAGCTCGAATAGCATCTTTATTATTACCAGCATCTTCAAGCTCTGGTATTATTTCTTTTTTAAATATTACTGCTTTCTCTGGTATCTTTATGGCACTATTAAAAATACGTCCATATTTAGCTTTTGCCTGCAAAGATCTATCATCAGTCTCTTCTCCAACTTCATCATTTAAAGACATTGCTTCTTTTTTGTTCTGCTCAACTACTCCTTTCCAGGAAGCAAGATGATGTTTAACATAATGCAAAACAGTTTTATCTTCTAGCATATCTTGGTTTTCGAAAACCACTCCAACAAGTTTGTAGAAAAGTTTTTCGTCTCGAGCGTGATATGCGATAGAAACCAAGTCAGACAATACTGATTCAGGAATATTCTCCCGATGGATTATCTCTAGCAATCTTCGTTCATCAATTGACTCAAGATTTGATCCAGAAGATTCCTCCAAAAAAGAATTAAAAGAATCTAGGAATAAATATTGATTTTTATTTTTCCTCCCTCTGTCATAAATAAGCCTCTCCCTCGAAAGCGGATCTGAAAGAAATTTTTTTATATCATCAATTTTATTTTCGGCTAAAAAAGACTCTAGATTAGTTACAATATCTAAAGCTCCGCCCTCTTTGTTGGTTTTTTTTTCTGAAGAGAAATTTATAATTTCATTCATATTTTGTATTCTTATTATATAAATAAAAAAACTATTAGGCAAGAAAAAGGCTGGTACTTGCATACCAGCCATAAAAAATAGATAAAGGAGCGACTACATAAAACTTGAGAAAATCAAATTTTCCATCTCAGCTACTTTCACAACTTCCGGTTTTTTGGGAGTAAAAATTCCCACATAGCCTGAGAGACGATTTTTATCTGGCGAAAAAAGTAAAGACAAAAAGCCCTTAAACTCACCATTGATCGACAATTCCCCCTCGGAAGAAACTAATACTACCTTTTTTAGCCTTAACATTGCATTGGTGATAGAAAACCTCTCAACCACATCACCGGAATCATTAACAACCAGCATCCCGATTAATTTCCCTTCTTCGGAAACACCAATGGTGTCAAGAGGAATCCCTAGATCTGGCTCCTGAAAAACAATACCGGCACCATGTGGATTTTCATGAGTAGAATACTCATAGAATTTTTTTATCCCATTGTCGGCTGGATTGTAATGCAAAAGATCAGCTCCATCAGGAGTTCCAGTAAGCCTATTAAGCCAACCTCCCCGACCTTTAACCACAATTTCCTGACCAGGATCGAGAACAATCATTCCGTTTTCATCAAGATTGAGCCTTATGTTTTGCTTTGCGTTCTCACTCATTTTCTTTCTCCTTTCTCACCGCCACCGGCAAGACAAAAGATGTGTTAACTTAGCAGTTTTAGAGCCAGTCTAAAACTTTTTTCGGACCATCCGTGCTAAGTTTTCACTAATTAAAAGAACCACTATATTTAAATCATTCTCTTTTTATCATCTTTTTACGTTATTGTCAATAATAAGCTAGATAAAAAATCTAATATTCGCCTTCTTAAAATTAAAATTTCCCCATATAAAAAAGGTATAGAATTAATTCTATACCTTTTTATGTTACATGTTATGTGTTACATGCTATGTGAACTTATTTCCCTAAGTGGCTTTTAATCTTTCCAACTATCTCTTCTGTTGTAAAATGGGCTTTGACGAGATAGTCATTAGCTCCCATATCCATTGCGCGTTTGATATCATTGTCCTGACCTAGGTTTGAAAGCATAATGATTGGAGTTTTGCTTACTTTTGGATCTGGACTTGCTCTTATTTTCTCTAAAATTTGAAAACCATCATATATTGGCAAAATTATATCAAGAAGTATTATATCTGGATTTACTTGAGAAGCACCTATTACTGCCTGTTCTCCATCGACTGCTTCAAAAACAGTGAATCCTTCTTTAGTGAGTTTCCTGCTGGAGATGTCGCGAAGAAAACTGTCATCTTCAACCAATAAAACATTAATACCTAGCTTGTTGGCATTTGGATCTTCTATTTTTGGTAACTGAATTTCAGGAACTATCTTTTCTGTTTCACTGTCGCCTCCTCCAGTGTTTTGTCCAATCTCTTTATTTCCATCAATATATCTTTGAATCATTGTAATAACGTCCGTAGGGTTGAATTGCGTTTTAATAAGATGGTCAATAGCTCCCAATTGCTTTGTTTTTTCAATCTCTACTGGTTGGCCAGAATTTGAAATAATAATTACCGGAATTTTTATATTGTTTTCTTTCATTTTTTCAAGCACATCATAACCATCCATTTTAGGCATTACAATATCAAGCAAAATCATGTCTGGCATAAATTCAGCTATCATGTCATAACCTTCCTCCCCATCGAATCCAACTTTAACCTCATAGCCCTCTTTATCGAGTTTTGTACTAAGAACTTCAACCAAGGCTTCTTCATCCTCAATTAGAAGAATTTTAATTTTTTCTGCCATATATTTAATTATAAATTAATTATTATCTTTAATTTCACTAGTTATTGGCAATGTCACAATAAATTCCGTTCCTACCCCTTCTTCTGAATTACAAAGTATTTTACCTCCATGTTTTTCAACTACATTTTTAACGATAAATAATCCAAGTCCAGACCCTTCTGTTTGAAGTCTGACAACATTTGAAGCTCTAAAAAATTTAGAAAACAACTTCTCTTGATCGTCCTTTGGAACACCTACCCCATTGTCTTTTACTTTAATTTTGATAAATTTCTCCTCTACTTCTAATATCAGCGAAAGCTTACCATGAGCCTGGGTGTATTTAACAGCATTTTCTAAAAGATTTTGAAGAACCATGGTCATCTTTGTTTTGTCCATGTAAATATTTGGAACTTTTTCTGGGATGCTTAAACTAAACTTCAAGTCAGCCTCTTTTATTCTTTGGGCTAGATTTGTCGAGACTTGATCAAAGACCTCATAAAAACTAGACATTTCAAATGAATAACCAAATCTACCTTCTTCAATACGAGAAACATTTAACATGTCGTTGACCAAGATAATTATCCTCTCATTACTTTCATAGCCTTTTGTCAAAATCTCATCTTGTTCCTCATTCAAAGCGCCGGCATCACCATCCAAAATCATTTTAATTGACCACTTGATAGCAGAAAGTGGCGTACGCAATTGATGGGCAGCAATAGATATAAATTCTGACTTTAATTTATCAATCATCTTCTCACGCGTCAAGTTATAAAATATCTTCATGGTTCCAAGATTTTCTTTGTTTTTACCTATTACTCCAGAAGTTGTCACCTTATAAGTTTGCTCTCCATCACCATTATCAATAACAATTTCTTCTATGGAATCGTCATCAATCTTCAACTCTTCTGCAATCTTTACGCTGTATTCATATTTAATTAACTCTTTAATATTTTTCATTGAGTAGTTCCCTTTTTTAGAAACCTTTTTCCCAAATGAATCTTTCGATAAACCAAAAATATTCTCAGCAGATGGGTTAAACAAAACTATTTTATCATCAGGATCAAGAACCATAATTGGGTCGACAAAGTTAGAGATAATAGCTTCAATTTTGTCTTTTTCTAGTTGCGTTTTTTTCTCTGCTTCTTTCAAGTCACGAAATGCCCTGATTTGAGATTTTTGAGCTACTTCAAGTTCTTTTAATTTTTTATCAATTGTATCATTCATTATAATAAGCTCCTTGTCCCTATCCATAAGAAGGCTTGATGTTTTATCAAAGTCTTGCATTTTATTGGCTCTTAGTTCTATTTCGCTATCAAGCTTTTCTGATTTTTCTGACAATTCTTTTTCTTTTGAAAAAATAGTTTGAGAACCAAGACCAGCCAAAAAAGAAAACATTAAATAGAAAAATGAAACCAACAGCGTCTTTGAAACGAAGGCATTTAAATCGAATAAATCTAGGTCTACTTTAGCAGGGATAAAAGAGAGGCTTTGCAAAAAATAAATCATTATAATCAAAAATCCAGAAAAAAGAGAAAAAGCGAGAGAACCAGCAATCCCAAAGATAAAAGAAGCTGAAAGGATTGAAAAGAAAAATAAAAGGAAAGGAATAAAAACAAAATCACCCATAAGATAGGTGATGTAACCAAAAATTCCAACTTCAACTACTAACTGAACTATACTAAGTATGTTTACCTTTATTACTTCTGGTTTTTTTTCAATTCTATTAGCAAACGAAGAAAATATTTTATTTACAAAAAGTGAGAAGATAAATATTGCTAGTAAAGATAAAATTGAAAAACTACTAACTAGTTTATCATTATTGTAAGCAAAATAAGCAAGCAAAAAAAGGCCAATAATATAAAACCACCTGGCTTTTATTATAAACAGGTTAATATCTAATTTTCTCCTTATTTCAACATTCATTATTCTAAGACTGTGTTAAATGTTATATTTTTTATATCATTATTATACCAAAATTAGGAAATTGTGTAAAAGAAATAAGGTAACGTTACAGTAACGTTACCCTTTTCTATAAGAATTTAATATTTTCTTTTTTTGTCATCTTGCCTGTCCCGTCATTTGCGGGAAGCGAATCCGCCAGCTGGCGGAGTAGTCGAATAAACAACCCACATCCTTCCTTTGTCATCTTGAGCGAAGTGCTAACGAAGTCGAAAGATCATAAATAAATTTAAAACAAATACTCTACTTCCCTCTCTTTACCCGTATCAACCCAGAAGTAGTCACAACCTCAACGCCCTTTTTCTCTACTTCATCCAAAAACAAATTCATCCCAAGAGAATCAGAGGCCATATGGCCTGCTATTACAACATTCATGTGATATTTTTCTGCTTCTTTCCTATAGTCTTCTCCCATATGCATCGAAATGATTGTTCCCACACCTGCTTGAGACATTTTTTCATACATTTCTTTTGAACCACTTGTTCCACCAGTAAATTCAGTTACAGCAATCTTGCCACATCTATTTTCAGGAGCACCAGTAAAAAGACGAGGTCCAGCATAATGTTTATTTGATTCTTTATATTCTGGAATCTCATTTAATAACTTTAATATTTCATCAACATATTCTGGTTTTTTCTTTTCAAAAAGTTTAACCAAAAAATTAGCACCAAGATTGTCAGCAATCGTATGTGTACACATATAGTCCATCTTAAGTAACTTCGCTGAGTCCACTGCCCTGTTGTGATTAACTGGAGATATCCCTCGACTAACTTCATTTACTCTTTGCTTCATCAAAGCCTCGGCTACATTTATCGGCACACCGTAACCCGCTAAAATATCTACTTGCAAATACATCACATCAGACAAATCAGAAAGAGCGACACCCTCTGGATGATGTGCAATAACCAAATCGATATCACCTAATTTATCAGCAAGCAAAAGTTCTGGTGTCTCCATGTCAATCCCAACCAAAAGCTTTTTAATTTTCTTTTTTTTGTGGTCAGCTAAAACACGAGTGTCAGAGTAAGGATTGTTTAATTTTTCCACATCAAAAAACTCTTTTTTCTCCTTGTCCATTTTCTCATATTTCTTTTTCGTCCTAGCCAATGTTTTATTAACATAAGCCTCTCCTCTTAAATCATTCTCAATGCCCAGCTTCACAGCTAGATTGTAAATTTCTTTTGTTGTCATATGTATTAGTTAAAAGTTAAAAGTATAAAGTTAAAAGTTTTTTATTTTATTTTTTCTTACTGCTGACTCCACGGCTTTGCCTGGAGTTTAAGTGCAGAAGTTAATTTACAATTTTAAGTCAATCTTTGTTTTCACAACTTGCATTAGGAACTCCGGGTACAACCCGGAGCCAGCGGAACAGAAAAACCAAAAAATACTTTATAAACTATTTTAATTTTTTATCTTCTTTATTTTCTAAAAAATTATCTTTCTTCACAATCGACCTTCCGAGTCTTTTTTCTAGTTTCTTCCTAGCTGATCCCGCTATATCTCCACCAGCCTTGGCATCTGACTTTAATTTACTCACCCCCTTTGAATCTTCATTACGATGAATTTCTGTTGTTGACCTTTCACCAAGCATTGAAAATATTAATTCAAAATCATCCATATGGTCACGCAAATTTTCTCTTTTCAAACCCTTGTGTTTCCTGTATTCAGATGGTGTTATTCCAAATGTTGCTTTGGATATTTCCGCTGTTAAAATTTCATAATCTTTATTTCTTTCTGCTCCCCTATTTTTCCACTCGTCTGTGAGTTCTTCACGAATTGCAATTCCTCGCATTCTCTTTTCAATCCAGTCATCAGAATACCCTTTTGCTTTGTATAGAGCTCTAGTTCTTTTAGTGGCCAATTCTGGGTCTTCTATTTCTTTTACTCTTTCGTATCCAACCCTGGCTAACCATCTTTTAAAAGGTTCTGCTTTTGGAGATGGAATAGATTGGATTATCCGGAAGATTCCTTCAGTATTTGCACAATTCATTTTTTGTTTACCTCCTTCAGTTTTTACTTCAAGGGTATGTACAATTTGTACCCACCCCTTAGCTAATTCCAAGTCTCTCTGTTTTATTTTTTGTATATACTGCTTAGGATCTTTTGAATCAATTAATGACAAAACGATATCTTCAACAACAAACCACCATTCATTATTATAAATAATTCTACGAACTTCTTTTCCCTTAAAAATTGCTATTTTATTTTTATTCATAGACTATCAAACTAAAAATGTTTCGTTATATTAACATTATACACGAACAAAAAACGAAAGTAAAGTACTAAAACTTAGACGTCCAACGTCTAATAACACCTATTTATTTTATTCTAAATAATATTTTTTAACATCATCTTTCCTCTCAGTAGAGCTCCTAACTACATCTTGAACAAATTTTTCATATTCGTCAATTGATTGAAAGTTTTTTAGGATGGTTTGTTTATTAACTGGAATCTCTAATTCTTTTTCACCTAAATAATAAGAACAAGAACTCCAGCGATATTTTTCAGCTTTTTCTATTTTATGAATTTCTGAATTGGCATTTATATAAGCTGATAAATATTCTAGATAGTTTTGAGAGTCCACATGAACTGCTTTGAATTTTCCTTGGAATAATGAACCTGACCTTTCATGTTTACTGTTATAAAATTTGGTATATCCACCACCCATTCTTTTCATAAACTCAGAAATACCTCCATCCTCTTTTTGTTTTACAAGTAAGTGGAAGTGGTTAGGTAATAAACTATACGCGATAATCTCAATTAACGGAGTTTTTAGACGTCCGACGTCTAAGGCCTTAGACGTCGGACGTCTAAAATGCGCGTCTTTCATGTTTTTCAGATATAAACTATATACTGGCTCGACATTATTAAATTCTTTTAAACTCAAAACAAACCTTTCATAATCATAAACATCTGAAAAAATATCGCGCTTATCAGTTCCGCGATTATAAATATGGTAATATTCTCCCGTTTCAAATTTTATTCTTTTTGATGGCATTCTTATTTTTTAAATTAACTCTGCAGGTGTCGGACACCTGAAAAACAATCAATTAGTCATTCCCGCGAAGGCGGGAATCCAGAAATGCTACAATCTTGTTGTCTTTGTATTTTACCTGGAGTCTAGGTGCAGAGTTTTGTGTATAATATAAATTTAATTCTTATTTTTACGGTTTGCATTACAACTCCGGGTACAACCCGGAGCCAGCGGGGAAATAATTTTTAATTTCTAATTTTGAATTACTTATTTTTTATTCCCCTCTCGAGAGGGGTGGCGCGATAGCGACGGGGTGTGTTTTGCGTGTTATTTTAAAAACTCTCATCAATCCTTCACGGAAGTCTCATTGATTGACTGCTTGCATTTAACTCCGGGTACAACCCGGAGCCAGCGGGGAACTTAATTTAGAGCATCCCTCCAAAATATTTATTAAAAAATTGTTCCGATTTCAAGAACACTTTATCTACAAATTTAAAATATGCTGTCGATTGCTTCTCACTAATAATAATTCCGCCGTCATATAACTCTGTATTTCTCGTCTTCCTCATGCTATTTCCATATCCGTCAATATCCTCGTCTTCCAGAATCATGGCTAGATTATTTATTATTCTAATATGATGACCCATCCTTGTTTTAATCTTATATCCCTTAACAGCAATCATGGAAATACCAAGCTCTATAAAAGCATTATAGGAAAACTGAAAAACAACATCGGATTCTTTTGCCTCTCTGGCAATTCTCAAATCTTTATGGCCAGAAGCTAGATATTTCTTGATAGTTTCTTTGGAAAAATCAAATTCTTGAAAAAATTCACTTGAAAAGTTCATGGCTATATTAGTTTAATATTTTTTCCTTTAAAAATATTCTTAATTAATTCCCTATCCTTACTTTTTAAAAATTCTTCTCTTGTCATGTCTATGGTGTTTATTTCTCGATCAAATTGTTTTTGAAGTTTCGAAATAATTTTCTGCGTCTTCAAAAAATCGTGTGAACCTACCAACAAAAGATCTAAGTCACTTTCCGGTCCGAAGAACCCCTTGGCATAAGAACCAAAAATAAAAGCTTGTTCTAGCCCTTTAATTTTCAAAAGGGCTTTTTTCATTGCATCCTCCACTCCAAAACTTTTTGCAATAATTTTTTTCATCTCACTAAGCATTGGGTAGTTCTGATTTATCTTATATAAACTCAAATTTCCTTTTTTATTTTTTACAACAATCCCCAAAGATACCCATTCGGTCAATTTTCTAGAAAGATTTGCTCTATCAACATCAAATTTTCTAGCAATTTCATTTAGATACATCTCGCTTTTTTCATTCAAGAAGAAATATGCCAATACTTTCCTAGTTATTTTTGAATTAAAATTTATCATAAATTTGATGATTCATCTATTACACTCTTTAGTGTAAAATATTACACCAAAATGTCAAGTCTAATTAAATTCTTCGCCTGTTAATTCTTTTTTAATTCCAAACATTTAATTCCTCTCAAATGCCCATTTCTGCCAAGCACCTGACCTTTCATGTTTACTGTTATAAAATTTGGTATATCCACCACCCATTCTTTTCATAAACTCAGAAATACCTCCATCCTCTTTTTGTTTTACTAATATGTGAAAATGATTGGGTAATAAACTATACGCGATAATTTCAACTAACGGAGTTTTTAGACGTCCGACGTCTAAGGCCTTAGACGTCGGACGTCTAAAATGCGCGTCTTTCATGCTTTTAAGATATAAACTATATACTGGCTCGATATTATTAAATTCTTTTAAACTCAAAACAAACCTTTCATAGTCATAAACATCTGAAAAAATATCGCGCTTATCAGTTCCGCGATTATAAATATGAAAGAACTCCCCTGATTCAAATTTAATTCTTTTGGATGGCATTTTTATTTTTTAAATTAACTATACATCTGTCGGACACCTGCAAAGCTTCCTCTTGTCATCTCGACTGTAGCGCCAGCGGAATGGAGAGATCATAGGGATGAAAGCTAGACCTCGTATGTTAACTTTTAAGTAGATATGTTAATAAAAGTAATATCTTTTTGAGATATAGTAGGAACAGGAGAAGGTGAAGCGCACTAGACCTTGCCGTTTTGAGGCCCTGGTCAGATTGCTACCTTTTCCTGTTCTCATATCGGTGACCATTCATGTAAATATATTGTCATTTGAGACTAAATTACGAGGCTTGGGCCGACATGATTTAATTAATTAATCTCAAAAGGTATGCAAAACAAAATTTCAACTCTCTTTGTCGGTGTTGATACCCACAAGGAGACACATACTTTGGTAGGTACCAATATTGCTTGCGAAAAGCTATGTGAATTAACTTTTGAAAACAATAATAATGGTTTTCAAAAAGCATTACAAAATATATTGGGAACATCCAAAGCCAACTCTCTAGAACCAATGGTTGGTTTGGAGGATTCAGGTGGTAATGGCTCTTCCCTCGCTCGTTTCCTGTATAAACAAGGAATCCCAATTAAGACTGTGAACCCCGTGCTTGTGAAGAGAAACCGTAGATACCAAACGCATCCTGAAAAATCAGATTCCCAGGATGCGATGGAGATAGCAATAGTCTCGGTTCAGAGAACTGACAAGCTACCTGATTTCACTTTAACCAAAAATACTGAATTTGCCAAGGGAGTGAATGTTCTAGTCCAGGAAAGAGAAGATTTGATATATGAACAAACTAGAGTGAAAAACAAGCTACATTGGGCATTATATGAAGCCTGGGGACTTAGCTATAAGACAATATATCAAAAAGATGTCTTCGGAAAAAGAACACTTGATTTCTGGACCAAGTATCCAAGTATTCGTGATTTTAAAAAAACAACCAGACCAACAATCGAAAAACCCGAATGGTTATTGAAAACATCCATAGATGATTTGCCAAGTGTTTCAGATATTGAAAAAAAACATATTGAAAGATTAGTCACTAGATTAAAAATGATTTCTACTCAGACAAAAGAGATAGATGAGGAATTAAAAATTATGGCTAGGGATAATTATCAATATTTAATATCTTGTCCTGGTTGCGGAATTATCACTGCTTCAAAACTGATTGCTTATGTGAAAGATATAGATAGATTTAAGTCAGAAAGACAACTAGCTAAATATGCCGGTATCGCTCCGAGAAAATATGAATCTGGGAAAACGAAGAGGAATATATCAAGTGTCCGAGGGCACAGTGATCTCAGAAGAGCTATCAAAACAATTGCCCTGGCTCAAATCGGCAGGAG
>JAQIDC010000033.1 GCA_027858235.1 Patescibacteria group bacterium
CGACATATTCCAAATTCCTTAAACTGGTTCCAGCAGGAGGTTCTGCGTCGCTCTCTCGTCACATAAAAAAACAGCATCTTGCGATACTGTTCATTTATGTGCCGAGGAGAGGACTTGAACCTCCATGCATTGCTGCACATGGGCCTAAACCATGCGTGTCTACCAATTTCACCACCTCGGCTTTTCAATAAAAATAAGCAATTTCTTGCTATGATTATATTCTAATGGAAAAAATATTTTTGTCAATCAGGCTTAAATGTATTCTTAATCTTTTTTGTGTTATAATAAATTTATAAAATAATTTTAATATTATGACAAACGAAAAACAAGATTTAGAAAACAAGGATATTGAAAAAAATAAGACAGAAGCTTTTCTTTCTTACTTTTGGATAGTATCTTTGTATGTTTATTTAACAAAGAAGAAATCAAAATTTGCCCAGTTTCATGCAAAACAAGGATTAATATTATTTTTCTTAAGTTTTGCAACGGTCGTTCCTTTCTGGGGGCAACTGTTTGGACTGGTTCTTTTGATTGTTTCAATTGTTGGAATAATGAAGGCATACAACGGCGAATGGTATAAAATACCTGTTGTTTATGAGCTTAGTAAAAAAATTAATTTTTAGTAAATAAAATAATAAACTAAATATGAAAACCTGTTTAGCGGGTTTTTATTTAATAGCATGTCTAAATACATAAAGTTTTTTAATGAATTACGAATAAAAGATGTGCCTCAAGTAGGAGGAAAAAACGCGTCTCTTGGTGAGATGTATCAAATGCTCGAAAAAAAAGGAGTACGAATCCCAAATGGTTTTGCTACAACTTCAAATGCTTATAACTATTTTCTTGAAACCAGTGGAACTAAAAAGGAAATTAGAAAAATTCTAAAAGGCCTCAATACTGGAGATGTTGTTGATTTGGCAAAGAGAGGGAAGGCGGTTCGAGAAGTTATTTTGAAAGCAGAGCTTCCAGGTGATTTTAAAAAAGAAATTACAGAGGCTTACGTTAAATTATCTAAACAGTATAAGGTAAAAAATGTTGATGTGGCTGTTCGATCTTCTGCCACTGCTGAGGATTTACCTGATGCTTCATTCGCAGGACAACAAGACACTTATTTAAACATTCATGGTGAAGCCGCTCTGATTGATGCAACTAGAAGATGCATTGCTTCTCTATTTACAAACAGGGCAATTTCATATCGTGTTGACAAAGGCTTTGATCATTTTGATATAGCACTTTCCGTTGGGGTCCAGAAAATGGCCCGTTCTGACATTGCTTCATCTGGTGTTATGTTTTCCATTGATACAGAATCTGGTTTTGATAAAGCGGTTTTAATTGATTCAATTTATGGTCTTGGAGAAAACATAGTTCAAGGTAAAGTTAATCCAGATGAGTTTTATTATTTTAAGCCAACTGACGCTATTGTTTCAAAGAGAATTGGAAAGAAGTCTTTAAGAATGGTTTACAACAATGTTAAAGGAGCAAAAAATCCAGTTAAAGACATTCCAGTTAGTGTTGCTGATCAACACAAACAATCAATTACAGATGATCAAGTTAAACAACTTGGAAGATGGGCTGTAATTATTGAAGAACATTATGGTCGTCCAATGGATATGGAGTGGGCACTTGATGGGAAGGATGGAAAATTATATATAATTCAAGCTAGACCTGAAACAATTCACTCGGTAAGGGATCATAATGTAATTGAAGAATATAAATTAGAGAAAAAAGGTGATTTAATTATAGCCGGTACTGCAGTTGGGTCTAAGATTGGTGGGGGAGTTGCTCGCAGGATAATGGATATCAAGGATATTAAAAATTTCAAAAAAGGAGAGGTTCTTGTAACAGATATGACAGATCCAGATTGGGAACCAATTATGAAAATAGCTTCAGCCATTGTAACCGACAAAGGTGGACGAACTTGTCATGCAGCTATTGTTTCTCGTGAGCTGGGAATTCCTTGTGTTGTTGGAACGGAAACTGTAAGTAAAGTTATTAAGACAGGACAAAAGGTGACTGCCTCTTGTGCAGAAGGAGAAGTTGGACATATTTACAAAGGTGAACTCCCTTTTAAAATAAACAAGACAAACATAGGAACACTCAAAAAACCTAAAACAAAGATTATGATGAATATTGGTGAGCCTGATATGGCTTTCACAAATTCATTTATTCCAAATGATGGAGTTGGCTTGGCTAGACTAGAATTTATTATTAATAATTTTATTAGGATCCACCCGCTAGCTTTATTGAACTACGGTAAAATTAAAGACAAGAAGGTTAAAAAACAAATTGACGATATAACGATTGGATATAAGAATAAAACAGACTTTTTCGTTGATAAATTAGCAGAGGGAGTTAGTATGATAGCCGCTGGATTTTATCCAAAGGACGTCATTGTAAGATTGTCTGATTTTAAAACCAATGAATATGCAAACTTAATTGGAGGGCGTGAATATGAACCAATTGAATCAAATCCAATGATTGGTTGGCGCGGAGCAAGTAGATATTATTCTCCATTATTTTTGCCAGCATTTGAATTGGAATGCAAGGCTTTGAAAAAAGTTCGTGATGAAAATGGACTAACTAATTTAAAGATAATGGTACCGTTTTGTAGAACGATTGAAGAAGGAAAAAGAGTTAAACAAATCATGGCGAAGAATGGATTGAAGCAAGGAGTAAATGGCCTTGAAATTTATGTAATGGCTGAGATTCCTGCCAATATTATTTTGGCCGACCAATTCGCTGCAGAGTTTGATGGATTCTCAATTGGATCAAATGATTTAACACAATTAACTCTCGGAATAGATCGTGATTCTGCTGGAGGGACATTGAAGGTTGATGGAGTATCTAATGAAAAGAATGAAGCTGTTAAAACTTTGATTACTTATTTAATCCAAGTCGCCAAAAAGACTAAAACTAAAGTTGGGATTTGTGGACAAGCCCCAAGTGATTTTCCGGACTTTGCACAATATTTAGTTGAACTTGGTATTGATAGTATTTCGTTAATTCCAGATACAATTATCAAAACAACTATGGCAGTTTTGAAGACAGAAGAGGTGATGAAAAAGAAAAAGAGAAAATAAATATGAATATTACCTCTACGTCACTTTGTGACTAGCGGGATGATTTGCTCACACGCAAATCAAAAGAAAAACCGCGGGATTGTTTCCGCGGTTTTTGTTGTTTACATAAAGAAACGATTGTAGAGTAAAAAGAGAAAAGAAGATAGGCCAGCCAGAGATAAGAGGACGATTGCAAAGAGATTTTCTTGAGTGAAATCTTCAGGAGAATTTTTATTTTCCATGGATAACTCCTTCTAGAAATTAAAGAAAGTTTTTAGTGAAAAACGGTAAAGAGAAGAAGTGCAACAAGAATAAAATTAATAACCACCATTGTGTTTGCAAAAGGAATGTTTGTACCTTTAAAAGGCCGATTTTTTTTATTTTTGGTGTCCATGAGGACCTCCTTTTTAAAGAGCTAGGTTTGGATTAACTTTAATGTCTCTCCATTTTGTATATATTTTATCGCGAGCCTTGAAGTATCCAGCGGATGCTATCATGGCTGCGTTATCGGTTGTATAGGCTAATTTTGGTTTGAAAAATATTGTTTCTGCTAGCTTTTTATTTATACTATTTTCTAATTGTAAACGGAGTTCTTTGTTGGCAGAAACACCACCGGCGAGTAAAATACTTTTGGCAGAATATTTTGTAGCAGCTTTGATTGTTTTTTTAATTAAAACATCAATTATGGCTTGTTGAAATTCTTGACAGTATTCAGGAATTTTATTTTTAAAGTCAGAATTAGATTGGAGTTGATATAATAGAGCAGTTTTAAGACCCGAAAATGAGAATTCAAAATTAGGGGAATCAATCATTGGTCTGGGTAATTTGATTGTGTTATCTTCTTTTGAAGTTTCGGCTAGTTGGGAAATAATTGGTCCTCCCGGGTAGCCTATATCCATAAGTTGAGCAGCTTTATCAAAAGCCTCTCCGGCTGCATCATCTCTGGTTTCACCAAGGGTTTCAAATTTATTAAAGCCTTTCATTAATATTAACATAGTATGACCACCAGAAACAGTTAAAACAACTGCAGGAAATTCGATATTTTCTGAATCAATAAAATTGGCATAAATGTGTCCTTCAATGTGATTAATATTTACTATTGGGACATCAAAAATATAAGATAAGGTTTTGGCAGTTTCAATCCCCACCATCAAGGAGCTTACTAATCCTGGACCAGTTGCAATTGCTATGGCGTCAAGTTCTTTTGAAAAGGTTTTTTTATTAATACCTGCATTTTTTAAGGCAGTATCAACAACTGGTAAAATATCCAAAACATGCTCTCGGGCAGCAACCTCAGGTATGACCCCACCATATTTCTTGTGTATATCAATTTGTGAAGAAACTATGTTCGATAAAACCTTTACTGAGTCGCCTGTTCCCTTAACAACAGCGGCAGCAGTTTCATCACAACTAGATTCAATTCCTAATATTTTCATATGTAATAATTTTACAGCAATAGGGTATATTAAACAAATACTTGAAAAATTGCAAGAAATAGTATAAGATAAAATATCTTTGGTCCTTAATAAAAGGAGAGGAATTTATGAATATACTTGGCTTGCTTTATAAATTTTTATTGTATATTTTCGCAAACATGGTTTTGATAAAAAATAATTTAAGTAAAAATTATTTTAATCCTAGAAGCCTGGAGGCAAAAAAAATTTATGATGAAATTTTTTCTAAAGTTGTGGCTAGATATCCGTTAATAGAAGAAGAGGTAATTTTCGAAATAGACAAAGATCTAAAGTATTCTACTGCTGAACTTGAAGATGGGTTTTATAGATTATTTATTAGCGGGAGGGTCGTCTTTAGAAAAAAAAGAAATAAATTATATATTTATCCTTCAGTCTGCTCGGTCACAACAAGATCAATTATATTTTTGTGGTTGCACATGATCTTTTTCATATTGTACATTATGTGTATCATAAGGAAGAATTTCTTTCTGCTTCACACGAAACAAGAGAGTGGTTTGCAGACAGGAAGGCAATAAAATATTTAGAAAAATATATTCCTGGCATAACTCTCGAGGAATATAACAGTACTTACAAAAATTCAAAAAAACTAATCTTTTGGCACAAAATGATTAATAACTACTCCCCCTAGAGATAGGGGGTTTTATTTTGGGGCTGTCACGGGGAATCGAAGGGGCGAGCCCCAACAACCCAATCGTAAATGTTTATAATATTTCCATATATTTTTGCCTAGAAGCAACGCTTTTCTTTTTCCTTAGATTTATCACACTTCGGGGTTCTCATCCTCGCGTCAATGCAACAAAAAAACAGAGACAAGCTCTGTTTTTTCATTGTATCGCCACGGGGAATCGAACCCCGATCTCCAGGATGAAAACCTGATATCCTAACCGTTAGACGATGGCGACAAGTTGTAAAATAAAATGCAGTCCTTTGCGGACCACTAGAATGTAGTATAAACAAATAAATAGTTTATGTCAATATTAACTGGCTGTACAATATTAACTGTGGTGGAAAACTAAAAAGTAGTGGTAAGATTAGCTATGAAAACTAGTTTTACAACTATAACTAAAATTAACCACTACTTCTATGAAAAAATATACCAAT
>JAQIDC010000034.1 GCA_027858235.1 Patescibacteria group bacterium
CCGGTTTGGTAATATGAATTACCTAAGTTATAATATATTTCACCATTCTCATACCCTTCCTGCAGAATTGAAGTATAAAGAGTGATAGCTTTAGCAAAGTCACCTTTTTCATATTCAGCATTAGCTTTGTCGCATTCAGTAACAGCAGAAGCTTGCAGGTAAATAAACAGGGTTAATATTATCGTTAGTAGGTATTTCATAGTTTTTCTATTTTAGGTTTACACTAAGGTTCATTATTAGGTTACTTGTTCTTTCAATATCAGTGGTCATTTCGTCAATATTAGGTTTTTCAGGTGAAAATTGAATACTCGATGTTTTTGTAATTATATTTTGTAGTTCTTCGATCAATTCATTTGAGATATTTTTATTTTCTAATACAGTTTTTATGTCATCAAATACGATTCCTGCATGAGAGATGTTGAATTTGTCGCCAAGAAATTTATAAATTGCTTCTTCAAGTGACTTGTAAAATCCCAAGTAATTGTTTTCATTCAAAAAAACAGTTGCAGCTTTTAATCTTTTCTTGGCAAAATTAGAAGCTTTTCTTTTTCTCATTCCTGATACATCAGCTCTTTTCTTTGAGAAAGCGGAATTCAATATATAAGTAATCAATGGTAATAATAAGGATATTAATATGTATATATAGAAGTTAATAAACGTATTGATCTTCTCACTAAGTTTATAAAACTTTTTAGCTGATTTCTTAATATACCTGATATCTTTTGCTAAGACTTCTATTTCCTTTCTTGAATATCCTGAAGAGGAAACAAATTTGCTATTTGCACTACCAGTAACAATGATATTATAATCTTTGTCTTTTAAAGTTTTATATTTTTTCTGCTTAGAATCGAAATAAGAGAATTTAACTCCTTTGATTACATGCTTTCCCGGAGCTCGGGGAACTAAAACATATTCAAAAACAACTTTTCCATCTGTTTTTGAATCTTTGTTCAGTTTTATATCACTCTTTGGATCATATACTTCAAAATCAGAAGGTATTTTAGGTCTTAATTCAGTAATATCTCTGAAATTTCCTTTACCTGAAACAGTTATTTTAAGTGTAATAGCCTCATTAACATCGACGGAATCATTGTCTATAGTGGACCAGAGTTTGAAGTTGCCAACTCCCCCACTAAAACCTTCAGGTTTTGTAGCTACGGGTAATTTATTGACATTGATCTTAATGTTTTTTGATCGTATAGATCTTTCCTTGAAATTACTGAAACCTGAGAACATGTCATCACCGAAAAAGGGATCATCAAAGGCAGATCTACGTCTTTTTTTCTTTTTAGATTCCACAGGTACAGAAGCTATAAGAGGATTAAGTTCATACTCTCCTGATGCAGTAGGAGTTATCCAATAGGATTTTATTGGTAATGTATTGTATTTCTGACCTTTATAAATTCTCTGGACAAGTGATTTACTTTTTTGTTGTGAGTACAGAACATTTTCTTTTACAAATCCTGTCATTTTAGGTTCTTCTGTCAAAGTGGGCATACGAATACCGATACCATCTTTGATATAAAGCACATAATCAACTTTAAGCATTTCACCAACATACGGAGACTTTTCACTCAGTTCTGTAATTAAAAAGATATCTTGAGATTTAGAGCCTGAAACTCCTTTTGAAGAATCAACTACTTTAATATTAACACTGTTAGATTTAAATCTTTTGCCATCTTCAATAATTATTACTGCCGGAATTCTTATATTTCCAATTCTCTTAGGTGCAAATTGATACGTAAGTGAGATTGAGTTTGTAGATTTCCCATTTATAATCGATGTACTATGAGATTGATATGGTCCTGAGATTAATTTAAGGTCTTTTTCAAAATTCGGTTGCTCCATTGAAGCGTTGTTGCTAAAGTTTTCTAGTGTAAGTTCGAGTTCAAAAACATCAGTGTCCAGAACTTCTAAAGCAGATGTTGATAATTTGACGATTCTATTATCAGCAAAAAGCAAAGAAACAGCCATTGTCAGTATCAATAAAAAATATTTTAACTTAAAATTAATCATTCAGCTATGATTTCTTCATTTATTATCAAAATTTTATACTACCGATCTTCTTAATTTGTTCCTTTCAAACAGTGAACAAAATATATAAAAAAAAATACTTCATTTCAAGGTATTTATATTGTAACTTAATCTGGAAACCCCCGAAAAAATATTTTCACTGTGTCATAATGCTTGAAATATAGGTAAAATAAGTACGAAATAAATTGAAATAAGCCTCTAAGTTTGTTATATTATTTGTAGCCAAAACAACCAATAAAACAAAAAAAGAGGCTCAATAATGAATGTAACAAATTTAACCACAAATCTACAAGTAGAAATTTCAAATTATATAAGGAAGTATAACGATCTGAGTAAACCAGCCTACAAATTTCTAAAAGATTCCCTGAATGGTATATTGAGATCAAAAAGTATTTTCATATCAAGAATAGCATCTCACTTACCCGAAAATATTAGTCAAAAGAAAATAGAAGAACGACTTTTATATCATTTTTCAAAAAGAAATACCCATGAACAATTTACTGAGCTTTATTACAGGTCAAATAAAACTGCAATAAAGAGTCAGAGATATCTAATAATGGACGGAAGTGCGATACGCAAAAGCTATGCAGAAAAGATGGAAGGTATAGCTACGATTTATGATGGTTCTTCACGAAAGAAGGATAAATTAGAAAGAGGGTATCACTGGGACAATATTGTTGGTGTAAGTAAAACCGTAGAAAATGAAGTAAACATTTTGCCAATATATTCTGAGATATATAGTAAGAATATAGATAAGGATTATCAGGTAAGTGAAAATAGAAAAATACTTGAAGTTCACAAGTCGTTACAGCCTTACATTAGTCCTGATTCTATTTTGGTGCTAGACAGAGGCTATGACCGTATGACCCTTATAGTTCCGTTCATGGAAAGATCTCAAAACTTTATAATACGACAAACTGGTAAGCGACATCTAATGGATATAGAAGATAATCAATCAATTAGTCTTAAAAGATTATCAAATCGTACAACACTATCACATACCTACACAGTAAATCAAGTTAAGAATGGGAGGAAAAAGCAGAGAATATTTAATACTGGAGCTATCAGAGTCAATTTCCCAAACTGTAAAGACAGCCAATATTTATGGCTAGTAACAGCAAAAGAAAGCGGTAAAGGAAAAACATGGTTTTTATCTTATCTAAATACAGACGATGAAAAAGAAGCTATAAATACCACAATGGAAGGCTACAAATACAGATGGAAAGTTGAAGAATTCCATAGACAGGTAAAGCAAGATTATAACCTGAATAAGATAAAAGTTATGAAATATGACACAATTAAATCTATGGGTACACTATTGTTAATTACTATGGGATTCATAGCTAAATTCTTTAACATGATGAACAAAAGTACTAAATTGAAAATTTTGGAAATAACTAATTTAATTTATAAAAATACTATCGAATGCTTACCGAATTATATTTACTATAAAGCTACAGAAGCTATAAGATTACTTTTAAATATGTTTTTCAAAAGACGAAAATCTAAAAAAGAAATCAATTCTAGCTATAACAATCAACCTTTGTTAGACTTATGAAAATTTTCGGGGGTTTTCAGCTAAAGATACTTTTACACCACAACTTAAATTGAAAGCAAGTGTAAATTACTCAGATAGAACTGAGATCAAAATAATCGCAGGTGTTTCAAGTAATACAACTGATACAGAACCTGAATATACAATTTCATTTCCATATTTTGCTTACCAAGGTGGTGATAATCTTGGAATGGAAGGAACTGTAGATCTTCTTGAACTTGGATTAGATATAAGTCCGTTATTAAGTTATGTTGATACAGGAGTTCCTGCAAAGTTCTTTATCGGAATTGATCAAAAAGATGCAGGTGGTGCTGGCTCAGGTTCTATTGTATCAATGTCTGTGATTGATAACGTTTCTACAGAATATACAAGCACTCAATCAAATATTAATATTGTAACAAATAATATTACATACATGTCAGTTGTTACTTCAGTTCCTTTTGATGCACCAATTATAAACTCTCTTTCTTTACCAGATGCACAACCTGCAGTTCCATATACTGAGATACTAGCTGCTTCAAACGGACTTGCACCATACAACTGGGATATAATCTATGATTACACAGAATTAGAGAACTCCAACGTCTACCCTACTGAAGCGGTTACACTTATTTCAACTTCCGGAGATGATGACGGATTTGCAATTCTTAACCTAGACTTTGATTTCCCTTTTTATGGTCAACTTTATGATCACATTACCATTCTCACTGATGGTTCAATTGTATTCGGTGATGTTTTTGAATATGTTAGAAATGAAGGAGATATTATTGCAACGAAAGCAATAACACCTTACGGAACTGACCTAATGAGCTATCCGGCAGACGGAGATGGTATTTACTATTACATGGATACCGACCATTTAACTTTAAGATGGGTAACATCAATGTGGGACCTTCCTGAAGTTGATCTGGATTTCACCGTTAAGATATATGCAAATTCTGATATAGAATTTTTCTATGGCCCAGTTATGACTAATGATATCGTTTATGGCAGTGGAATTTCTAACGGAAGTAATGCAAATAGTGAAATATCATCTATATCAAATTTCTTTGATCCTATAAATATGAAAACTGCTTTCTCCACAACCGATTTCCCTTATGGAATGACTTTAACTGAAGATGGTATATTCTCAGGAACTTTAGATGGATCTGATAATACTTGGAATGTTAACTTTAGGGTTACTGATGGAAATAATATTTCTTCAATAGAAAGTATTCCATTTTCTCTAACATCAGAACCAACTGATCCACCAATACCACCAAACAATAATATTATTACTATAATAGGCACCAGCGTAGTTCTAAACTGGGATATAGAAACTGGAGATACTGGTTATCATATCTTTAGATCTGAAGAACCATATGCTAATTATGTAAAAATTGCCTCAGTAGGCACCAACACTTATACTGACACAGGCATACTTTTAACTGGTGAAAAGCACTTCTATTATATAACCGCAGATAATGCAAAATAAAAACAAGGAAATATTACAATGAAGAATTTTTTATTAACAATACTTATTTTAGCTTCTTTTGCTTCTGCAGAATTGATCAATAACAATCCTGATCCGAATGGAGAACCATGGTTCTCAGCCGATCTACCTGAACTGACTCTTGAGCAGCAGAAAAAAGTCGATGCAATACCAGTACTTTTACTACCGGAACAGTATAAGAACAGAAAGGAAGAACTACCCTACACTTTAGACAATTCCACCCAACCTTATTTTAGGCCGATATTTAATCAGGTTGGAGGTAGCTGTGGTCAGGCTAGCGGTATTGGCTATGCATATACTTATGAGCAGAATTTTAAACGTGGTACTGCCGCAAATATCACTGACAATCAATATCCGACACACTACACTTATAATTTCCTAAATCAAGGTAGTGGTGGCGAAGGTTCTTGGCATTGGGACGGATGGGATATTATCAAAGCAAGTGGATGTCCAAATGTAACTGATTATGGTGGAATGCTTTGGCCTTCTACTGATTATACGCTTGCCAACTCATTATGGATGGATGGCTATACAAATTACGAAAATGGTATGAATAACAGAGTTTTAGAACAGGTTGCTATGCCTTTGGATACACCTGAAGGACTTGAAGTACTTAAGCAGTGGATGAATGATCATTGTGACGGTTCTACTGCTGGTGGACTTGCAGTTTTTGCTGCTGGTGTAAGCGACACTTACCAGAGAAGTTCACTACCAATAAACACTGAAAATGAAGGTCAAAGTGTAGTTATAAAATGGGATCAAGTTGTAAACCATGCAATGACATTTGTTGGGTACAATGATTCTATACGTTATGATTACAACTTTGATGGTCAATTTACTAATGATATTGACATCAATGGAGATGGTATTGTTGATTTGCAGGACTGGGAGATCGGTGGTCTTAAAATGGCAAATTCATGGGGAGAAGGTTGGGGAACTGATGGATATTCTTGGGTAATGTACAGAACTCTTGCTCTAAGTTTAGCTGATGGTGGAATTTACAATAAGATTGCTCATTCAATCACTACAAGAGAAAGCTTTGAACCAACTTTAAAGTTAAAATCAACTATCAACTACAGTGAAAGAAATGATATTAAGATTATGGCAGGAGTATCGAACGATCTTAACGCAGACGAACCTGAACATACAATCACTTTCCCACATTTTAATTTTCAGGGAGGCGATGGAATAGGTATGTCTGGAGATGGAGATCTACTCGAAATAGGATTAGATATCACTCCTCTTCTTAGTTACGTAACACCTGATTCAACATCGAAATTCTTTATTTGTGTTGAGCATAATGGAAATCTTAGTGGAAGAGGAGAGATTACATCTTTTTCAATCATTGATAACCTTGGTACTGAAACTATGAGTACCCAGACAAACGTAGCTATTTTAGAAGGTATAACCACTTATGCTTCTGTAAATACAACAACTTCCTTCGATAAGGCTGAAATAACTACAACTGATCTTCCATCTGCATCACCTGGAGTTGAATATTCTTATTCATTATCAGCAATAAATGGAACTCCTCCATATTTTTGGGATATGGTAATTGATTATACAGAAGTTGAAAACATCAATTCATTTCCTACAGAAACAATGGACTTGGTAACAGTGACTAACGATGACGATGGATATGCTATTATCGACCTTGATTTCGAATTCCCTTTCTTTGGTAAAACTTATAATTTCATTAATATCTCTACCAATGGTTCTATCTCTTTCGGTGATAATTTTGAAGATGTTAGGAGTGAATCAAATATCAGAGAAACTAGAACGATCGCACCGTATGTAACTGACCTAGCAAGTTATCCTGCTAATGGAGATGGTATATTTTATTATGCTAATGAAAACTATATAATCGTTAGATGGATTACTTCTATGTTCGATTTGCCGGAAGTTAATCTTGATTTTGCCGCAAAGTTATATGCTGATGGTTCGATCGAGTTTTTCTATGGAGGAAAATTTACAACTGGAATAGAATGGGGTGCAGGAATTTCAAACGGAATTGTAACAACTGCCATTATTTCAGACCTTTCAAATACTGATGATCCATCCGGGCTTAAAACTTCTTTCACTACCACACCTTATCCTTACGGTATTGAATTCAGCAGCAATGGTATTTTCAGTGGAGTTATTGATACTGAAGAAACAAGTTGGGATCTTATGTTCAGAGTAACTGACGATAAGAACATTTCTGCTTTTAAAGAGCTTATATTCTCTTCAACTACTGGAATAGAAAACAATGGACAATTTACAATTGATAATTTTCAATTAGAACAAAATTATCCGAATCCATTCAATCCTTCAACTACAATTAATTTCTCAGTTTATGAAAGTGAAAATATGTCACTATTCATTTACAATGTTAAAGGAGAAAGAATAGATGTAGTATTTGATAATAGAGAATTAAATGTAGGCAATTACCGGGTTAATTGGAATGCAGGTAAGGAATATTCATCAGGGATCTACTATTACGGTATAGAAACCGAAAGTGGTATTAAGCAGATGAAAAAAATGACATTATTGAAATAGCATTATATTACTTGACATTTGTACCAAGCTTTGTTATATTTGGCACGAATTATTCTGTTAGAAGGAGGTGATTAAAACAATGATACACGTAAAAATAAGAGACAACGAACCTTTCGAAAGAGCTTTGAAAAGATTCACTAAAACATTTGAAAAAAGTGGTGTTTTGGCTGAACTTAGAAAAAGAGAAAGATACGATAAGCCTACCTGGGTTAATAGAAGAAATAAGATTCAAGCTACTAGAAAACAGCAAAAGCTTACGAGAATGAATAACAAAGGTTTTTAATTCTTGAAACACTTTAAACAAGAATGAATAGGTTTCTAAACCAATGTTTTCAGATTGAAATATTAAAAAAGAGTGAATTAAATTCACTCTTTTTTTTTTGCCTTAGTTTAGTTACATTATAATAGAAATTATTAAATAAGGTAAATAAATGCATTACATCGATATAATAGTCCTTGTTATAATGGGAATCTTTACTGTCATAGGCTTCAAAAGAGGATTTATCACAGAGATATTTCAGATCATAGGATTATTTGCAGCTATTGCTCTAAACACCCCCATCAGCAGGTTAATAAACAATTATGCTAAAGATGCATTAGATACTCACAACGAATTGATCGGTTTTCTTTCAGGAATAATATCATTTACTTTAATATTCTTACTATTTTTTGTAATAGGAAGGATCTTAACTAAAACTACAAATATTATTCTTACATCTTTACCAAATAGAATTGTTGGTGCATTTTTTGGTGGGATCAAAGGTTTTATGATTGCAACAGTTGTACTTCTACTCGTAAGATTGACACCAGTTGGAGATAATTTCATACAAACCAATGTAACACCTGATCTCGACACGGATAATATAATAGAAGAAGGTCTTGATCTTGCCATTGACTTATCCAATGATGATGAAAATATTCAAGCTATAAAAGATTCTCTTGAACAGAAAAAATGGAATAATTCTTTAAATTATGATAAAACAACAAATAGTGATTCCCCATCTTATTCACGATTGGGATATGGTGCGTATAAAATTTCAACACTGATGGACCCATTTGTGGGAAGTGTTAAAAGATTACTCACTGATACTGTGGAAGAAACAAAAGAAAAATTGGATATGTAAAGAGGAGAAATATATTATGGATAACAACTTATCATCAAGAATGTCAAAGATAATAAGACTTTCAAAAGAAATAACCCTCAAGTTAGGTCAGGATACTGTTTATCCCGGTCATCTTATGCTAGGAATCTTACGTGCCAATGAAGGTACTGCTATCAATATATTAAAAAAACTAAATGTTAATCTTATATCTTTACAAAAAGATCTTGAGAACGGTATGATAAAAGAACGAAATATCCTAAAATTAGGATTTGTTCCCATCAGTCATGAAAGTGACAGGGTATTGTCTCAAGCTTCTCAAGAATCAAAAGAACTCAGCAATTTGTATACTGGTAGTGAACACCTATTATTAGCAATGATCAAAGCTGTTAATTCATACTCTGAAAGAATTCTAAGATTCCATGGTGTTACTTATCAGAAAGTAAAACAGATACTTCTTACTGGAGTAAATGGAAAGCAGGAATTTAATATACCTATTGAAGATGAAACTTCACAGACTCCATCTATTGATTCATTCTCTGTAGATCTTACTGAACATGCCAGAAACGGTATGTTAGACCCTGTTATTGGACGAGAAAAAGAAATCAGCAGGATCATTCAGATACTTTCACGTAGAAAAAAGAATAATCCAATCTTAATAGGTGAACCCGGAACAGGTAAAACAGCTATTGTCGAAGGTCTTGCTTTAAGGATAATCAATAGAAATGTACCTACATATCTTTTGGATAAAAAAGTTGTCTCTCTTGATTTGGGGCTTCTTATTGCAGGTACAAAATACCGTGGACAATTTGAAGAGAGAATTAAAGGTATCCTGAAAGAAATTGAAAATGAAAAAGATCTAATTCTATTCCTAGATGAAATACATACTATAGTTGGAGCAGGCAGTACATCAGGATCAATGGATGCTTCAAATATGTTCAAACCAGCTTTAGCCAGAGGTGTTATCCAGTGTATCGGTGCTACAACTTTAGATGAGTATAGGACTACTATCGAAAAAGATGGTGCATTAGAAAGAAGATTCCAAAAGGTCTTGGTTGATCCTTCTACAGTTGAAGAAACAATTGAAATACTAAAAGGTCTTCAACCCGGATATGAAAAACACCATAAAGTAAAGTTCTCTGAAGAAAGCCTTATTGCAACTGCTGAGTTGAGTGATAGGTATATAGCTGATCGATTTTTACCAGATAAAGCAATTGATGTAATGGATGAAGCAGGAGCTAAGAAACATCTTTCTCTGAAAGTACCGACAAAGATAACTGAACTCGAACACATTATTGATACACTTATCAAAGAAAAAGTTCAAAATATTGAAAAACAAAAATTTGAAAAAGCTGCTGAACTAAGAGACAAAATAAATCCACTTAAAGAAGATTTACGTGTGGAAATGGAAAAATGGCATAAGCTTACTTCAACTAAATTTTTAAATATATCTGTAGATGATGTTACAGATATCATTTCTATGATGACATCAATACCAATCAGTAGATTAGCTGTATCTGAAAGTAAAAGACTTCAAAAGATCAGTAATAACATTTCAAAAAAGATCATTGACCAGCAAGATGCAATTGATGCAGTAGTCCGCAGAGTTAAAAGAGCAAGAGCTGGATTTAAAGATCCTGACAGACCAATAGGTTCATTCTTATTCTTAGGACCAACAGGTGTCGGTAAAACAGAACTTGCAAAAGTACTCGCTGAAGAGATCTTCGAATCTGACCAATCACTTATTAAGATAGATATGTCAGAATACATGGAAAAGTTTAATGTATCTAAGATGATTGGCTCTCCCCCGGGATATGTCGGGTATGGAGAAGGTGGTCAACTCAGTGAAAAGGTCCGTAGACACCCTTATTCAGTTGTTCTCTTTGATGAAATTGAAAAGGCGCACCCAGATGTTTTCGGTATGCTACTTCAAGTACTAGATGAAGGTAATCTTACAGATGGAAACGGAAGAAAAATAGACTTTAGAAATACTATAATAATATTTACATCCAATGTTGGAAATGATTCACTAAAAAATTCTGACAATATCGGATTTGGATCAAATATCAGTTTCGATGAAAAACAAAAGAATATGAAAAATAGTTTAAATAAAAGTATCAGTAAACATTTCAAACCTGAATTTCTAAATAGGATCGATGAAACTATTATTTTTAATCACTTATCCGAAAAAGCAGTAATGAAGATCATTAATAACCGAGTTAATGAATCAAAAAGTAAGCTTAAATCGAATAACATTCATTTGGAAGTCTCTCCATCAGTGATAAAATACATCATGAAAGAATATTATGATATTGATAATGGAGCAAGACCGTTAAAAAGAGCTGTTGAGAATATTATTCAGGATCCAATTGCTGAAAATATTATCTCTGGTAAATTTTCATATGGTGATACAGTAAAGATCACTGTGAAAAATAATTCAGTTGTTTACCAAAACTTAAAATCCAAAAAGAAACAAAAAGCTAAATAATGTAATATTCAAAGGTAACAGTAACTTCTACAAGGCTATGTGAACAACCTGTTTATAAATTCAATATTTTTTTTATTTTTTCTTAAGATTTTTCTTGACAGGATTTAGTAGCTAAAATCAGTATTTGGTTAATTAAATAATAGCTATTTTCAATGTTGTGTGTGCTTATTTAGGCTGAAATGCGACCGTTTTATTAAAATCAATGCTTTGTTAGTATATATTAACTTTAATGCCCTATTCTCAAAACAATTCTGTAACTTATCAAATTCTCATTACTTTGGATAGCATTGTGAACTACCATGTGAACAAGTTGTAGATAAATCCATATACTTACAAATATTGCAAACTACTTCTTAGAATAAAATAAGGCTTATTATTGTATGCTTTTCTGCATCTTTCGATGCTTTCGAGCTAAATTAATTGTTTCTGCATCTTTCGATGCTTCATACTTGCTTCAAAATAAAATTCACCGTAAGGAATATATCCAAGCTTTGCATAAAAATTCATTGCATGGACTTGAGAACCAAGATAAACTTTCTTGATACCTTCCTCTTTGGCGATCTCTTCAAGTTTTTCCATGATCTTCTGACCATAATGCTTTCCCCGATACTTTTCAAGGACAGCTATCCTGCCAATATGACCATCTTTCTCCATTCTACCTGTTGCAATAGGATTATCATCAACAGTTATCAATGCATGAAAACACTGAGGATCTTTACCGTCTATCTCTATCTCTATAGGAACATTCTGCCCTATGACAAAAACGATATTCCTGACTTGAACGATAGATTCTTTAAAATCTTCATATTTTACTTGAATTATTTTTTCCATAGGTGTGTAAATTATTTTATATAAAACTAAAAATCAAGTTAAAACTGAATTAATTTAAATTTATAGTAATATAAAGAGTTTGACAATTAGTAAGTAATTATGTAGTTTTTAAACTTACAATGTTAAGATACAGAAGAAAAAAACGCCATATGGCGTTTTGTGATTTTGATTAGCCTTAATCAGAAAATAAATACGACATTCGTATATCCGTTTCGATTAGGCACGTTCTGAAAATAAATACGACATATGTCGTATTTTCAGACGTTATCATCAATCACAACTCTAAATGTTAAAAAAATGCTGTTACGCTAAAAAAAATGAAGGCTCAATATGAAAAAGATAATATTAGTTGCAGTTTGTGTTTTAATAAATATTTATCTATTTGCAAATGATGGGACATACTTAGTTAAAGGTAGTATACTTTATCCTACGAATGAAACAAGCATCTCCATCGAAAAAGAAATTTTGTCTTTTGATGTAAGAGATAGAAAAGCTGTTGTAAATATATATTTTGAATTTTTCAATCCTGATTCCGTAAACAGAAATCTCACAGTAGGTTTTCAGGCTCCATCATATCATCACGATGCAGGTATAGAAGGTCCGAAACCAAAGATTAAAGATTTCAAAATTCAGTTTGAAAACAAATTGCTACCATATAAAATTACTTCAGCTAACTGTGAAGATTGTGAACTTAAATATAAATCCGAAGAGGATTTTCTTAATACAAATGGTATATTTGTATACTTGTTCGAAGTGTCTTTTAAACCTGGGATTAATAAAATTTATCACAGTTATGAATTTCCTGCGAGTAGAAGCGTAATATATGATCAAATATACAACTATATTTTAAAAACAGGTGGCAAATGGGCAGATGGTACAATCAAAGATTTCACTCTGAATATTGACATAGGCAAAAACAAATATTTTTATATTAATGATATTTTTGGTGAAAACGCAATTTGGAATATTATTGGAACAGGCAGAATTTCCGATTTTAATAAATTCAGCAATAAATACATTAGAATTATTTCCGGTATTCTTCAAGTTAATGTATCTAATTTCAAACCAACATCTAATCTTGAATTCGGAATAAAATCAAGTAAAACTGTTACTATTTATAGACTCCAGAATGAAATATTTTCTGATAAATTATCAAACGCCTTAGAATGTTTAGCTGGTAGTACTGAAGGATGCAAAAGATATTTTGATAGAATAATTTATTCTGAGGAAGAATTGAGAATTTTAAGAAATGTTGTATATGCTCAATACGGTTATAAGTTCAAAGATGAAGAATTATTAAAATATTTCAATCAATTCGATTGGTATTTTCCAGATCCACATTTAGAAATAGAAAAAATTACTCTAACACAGAATGAAGATGAATTTATTAAGATGATTCAAGAAAGAGAATCCGAATTGAAGAAATCGGAATAATTTATTAAGAAAAAACATTTAGAGTTGTGACAGATGATAACATTGGCAAAATATCAATGGTTACTTGGAGATTTAACTCGTTATGACACCACTGCTTTTTGCCATGACCGTTATCATCAATCGCAACTCTAATTAAATATAAAAGACAAATTGAGCCTATTGAAGTAAAATCAAATACCAGAACAAATATAAAATAAAATATTTTTTCATAAAATGTAAGTTTTATACATCATCCCCTTTTTTAACAACTCCTTATTCCGTAGCTAAATAAATGTAAATGTGTACTTTAAGTATCACAAATAATCTGTACCCTTTGTCAAGGACAATGATAAAAAGGGGGTTGTTCTAAAAGTTGACTTCTGTATTCAACAGGAGTCAACTTTTTCAAATCCCATTGTGGTCTATCATTGTTATAGTA
>JAQIDC010000035.1 GCA_027858235.1 Patescibacteria group bacterium
ATTTGCCGTCCGATAAGTTTTCACCTGTTGGGGTACAATTTTATCAGCACTTATAAACGGGGCGAGGAAGGCAAATACCACCTAAGGGTTTCGTCTGTCCGCTTCGGGCTGATGAAGAAGAAGGTGAAGGAAATCACCCAGGACATGCCGTTTAGAAATTGTCCGGTGGACAATTTTAGGTGTGGGCCAGCT
The DNA here is from genome assembly GCA_027858235.1 of Patescibacteria group bacterium. NCBI lineage: Bacteria > Patescibacteria group bacterium. The sequence continues at coordinate 193 of JAQIDC010000035.1, forward strand.
TGCAGGGGGGAGTGACCACTTAGTTTCGATCAACGATTGGAAGAACTCAACAGCTATCTTACTGGATGGTTGGGGTACTTTCGCTATGCAAATATGCAGAACAAGTTGAAAGAACTGGATGTTTGGATTCGTTGCCGTTTGCGTTATTGTATTTGGTCCCGATAGTTATCAAACTTTATGGATATTGATAATATCTCGGAATAGATAAATAACAACTCATTCATTCTAAATAACTATTTTATGATTGGCATGATTAGTTTTCTAATGACTTGTATATGTGTGCAGTGTGTTGGTTGTGTTGCAGTTTTATAATTCTGGCTATTTAGAATGGATTAAATAAATATCTAAATATTATTTTTAATAATTCTAGATAGATATTTCCCAAAACTTTCCATTGGTAAATATTTTATCCTCATTTTTTAGTTTTTGTAATAAATTTTTAATCTTATTCTTCTTTTGATATTCGTTTAATACGTCTGGGAGCTTTTCTAAAATAATACGTTCAAAATCGGAACTCTTTCCTTTTCCAAACTTTTTTAAATAATCCAATATTATTTTTTTGCAATATTCATCATCTATACCTCTTTGTTTCATATAGTCGCCCTGCTCTCCAGTTACTTTTGCGACAAATGCTGAAATATAAAAATTAGGTCTACGTCCTTCGATTAATCCTTTTGATTTTAAATGTTTAATCTCAACTGAATCTAAGGCTTTATTTTTAACTACCTTATCAAGTAAGATAATATCTCCTAATTTCAAATCAGGTAAAGTTGCCAGTTTACGAGCATAGTTAATATCAATAACTTTACCAGTAATGGTGACTTTTACTTTGTTGTTCGTAAATTCATAATCAGGTAATGGGAAATATTTCTTTCTTTGAATTAAAAACATTTTTTTAATTCCGCTTCCAATGGTGTCTATCATATTTAGGTTAACCATAGCATCAGCTAAGAACTTATTGCGATATCTAAATTCAGGAGCATCAGCTATTACAACTTCTTCAACACTTTCGGGTATGAACTTTCCTGCATTGCTAAATATTAAACTTCCTTCATCATTTTCTATTACAATAATTTTTCCGCCTAATGTATAGTCTTGATGAGCGATACAGTTATTTAATGCCTCTCGAATAATGTATGGGTCATATTGATCAACTTCTTCTGGGAATAATGTGCCGTCAGATATGTATCGATATTTTAAATTTCTTATTTTCTGATATACTTTCTCTGTATTAATAATTAAAGGGCACACAAAATGTTCGTAGTCTTTTTCAATATTATCTCTATCCTTAAGTATCCATGAAATTTTCGATGTAGCTGGATTAATAAAGTGTTCTGATTCAGCTTTACCTAGAAGTAAAATAGCCGTTCGCGTGATTTTCCCTTTAATACAAATTTTTGCTTTATTTAAAAACGTAAAATCATTCCAAGAATCAATATCTTCTGATAATTTTGGATTTTTCTTTTTATAAGATTCTCTTGCTTTGTGAATAGCCGTTTGTGATAAATCTTCAATGCTCGCATTATGAATTATTTCAGCACTCCAATCTTTTTCTGTTGCTTGAATTCGGATTCGTTCAACTTCTTCAATATTTAAGGCATTTAGTTGCTCTCCATCTCTTCCATAATAATGTCCTTTCCATGCTATTGGTATGCCTTTTGGAGCAGCAGGGATTTCAAATAAAATAACTCTACCAGTGGGAGTTTTTAACTCATGTATTTCTATAAATGAAATCCGATTGGTAGTGCCATTAGCAATTTCTGCTTTCAGCTTATGTAAGTCAGATTTGTTTGGTCTAAATTGAGTGTCGATAATCTTTTTGTCTTTATCTCTAACTCCGAAAACAAGCCAAGCTGCTAAATGTCCCTGTAAATTTGCTTCATTGCAGAGTGCTGAAAAATAACTGCCAAGTTTGCTAGAATCAAAGCTATTTTTGGCTTCTTTGAATTCTACAACTTCATTTTCATAGCTTTGCGAAAGGAGTTCCTCTAATTTGGCATTTATGTTTATCCGTTTTCTCATTTTTTGATTCTATATTCTTTCTTATTTGGAGCTAAATAGGCAAATTTAGAATAAAGTAAATTCAATTTTTTTAAAAATCTATGCAATAGATACAAATATAAAAATATGATTTGGTGTGTTGTTAAAATTGCAGCTCTTTAAAAAGGTAACGGGTTACCCCGGGCTTTTCCAACTCTTTAAAATAGTAATCAAGGTTGCATTTGATTTTCTCGTAACGGTCTTGTTTGTACGATGGTGTGCCTGCATGGAACTTGGTTTCCAATACAGGGTCATCTAGCTGCAAGAGATCACTCGTGCTTGTTTGAAGTGCCGCAACCTTTTTTAGATAGGTCTTTACCGTGTTTTTGCTCATGCCAAGCTCGCGGGTCATGGACTTGATGCTATGCCCCTGTTGGTGTAAAAGAATCAGTTGTTTGATCTGTCCCATACGTTTTGGTTTTCCTGCCATCTTGTTCTAAATGTTTATGGTTTATTCAAAACCATAAA
>JAQIDC010000036.1 GCA_027858235.1 Patescibacteria group bacterium
AAGACAATCATTTTTTTCAATCTTTTCATAAAGATTTGTCCTTTCATTTGTTCAATACTGGATAAGTGCACCTAGTCCAGATAATAAACAAATTTAATTTAATTTATAATTTCATGACCTTTTTTATGTTTCAAATAAACTGGAATCCCATTATCCCCGCATTTATGGTTATAAAAAACCGTTTGGTTTTTGTATACTTGGGAATTTATCTTCCTCAAGTGTAAATACGAAGGGTAATTTATGGGGGAAAATTATCCTGCATTTTAGTTAACACACTCCTACACACCTCCCCGCTATCGCGGTACTCCTCTTCCCGCTTTCTTCGGGATAAACAAGAGGAGATTTAATAGGTGCCCTTTTAACAAGGGTTTTTTGGAGCATTTATAAACATAAATGCGGGGAATAAAGCTTGTTCATTTAAAACGATCACGCACCTCCGTAGAGGATTTCTAGTAAAACTTCCATGTAGTTGGAATCGACCTGATTTCACTACCTCTGAATTATATTGCTATAATGCAGATTTAACTAAACACTTCTTAGAGCTATACCTGGTAGACCTTGAAGGTCTACCAAAGACCTTCAAGGTCCTTGCGTTAACTCAATGTTCAATTAATTCAGCACTAATTTTATCCCTGTCATTCCAAACTTGATTTGGAATCCAGAAATACCACAAACACCTTGTTTTAATAAAATACTTTTTCTAGATCCTGAATTCCCGCTTTCTTCGGGACAGGCAAGTTCAGGGCCTGTCCTCAGCTTGATTGGGGAATGACAATTGATGAAGTAATGGGGATTACCTATATTACAATGTTCCATATTATTTGTTGCATGTTTTGTGCTACGTGTTTTGTGTTTTTATTCTTCTGTCGAAGTTGCACTTTCTTCCTCAACAACAACAACTTCTTCTATTATTCCCTTGACTTCTCCGTCCTCAATTTCTTGATCAAAACTATCTGATACTTCACTAAGCTTTTCTAGACTTCCATCAAAATCATCACTCTCTAGCAAGTCTCTCACTTCATTTAAGATGTCTTGTGAACCATCTTCTTCTATTACTTCTTTCGCTTCTACACTTGAAGTAGCTACTTCTTCTTCTGTTTCAATAACTTCAATTGTAGTTGTACTCTCTACTTCTTCAATTACAACAGTTTCTTCATCTTCTTTAACCTCTTCAACGATAGGTACTATTTCCGGCTCTATTCCTCCAATAGAAAGACCTTCATCACCTTTGCCCAAGTTGGCGGTAAATAGATTTTCTTCTGCTGGCTCTACTATATTTTTATTTTCTTCTTGGCCCAGGCCACCCTCTCCAGTCTCCCTGTTCACCTTGTCTTTCAAGGCTATTTTTTCTATCCTTGTTTTAACATTTGAAATTTCTTTCTTAAAATCACCTGTCAATCTTTCAACTATCTCTTTTTTTTCTTCATCTGTTTTCTCATCTGACATCACTTGAGATATTTCCCTTGCTCTATTTTCTGCAAAAACAACATTTAGCTGGGCTTTTTTCTTTTCACTAAAAGTGAAAGTTAGCTGAGTTTTTTCTGAAATCTTTTTTGCAATATAGAGTGAATCTCCAGGGGTAGTATCACGAGAAGCATTAATGCTCATAACTCCGCCTCCTAAGACTGACAACACAATTAAAGAAGTTAAAATAACGGGCTGTCCCATGTTCTTAACAATGCTATTATAAAAAGTATCTGAATAAATCTTAAAAGTATTTAGCAATTTTGCAAAAGAAAAACCAGACTCAGGTGCTGAGCTGGAATTCATAATTTGATTAAACAAAACTTCCCTGTTCTCCTTTTTCCAGGTTGGGTCAGCTTGAATATCTTTATAACTATTTAGTTTTTTTAACAAATCTTTTTCTGTCATGTATTTAGTTAAAAGTATAAAGTTAAAAGTAGAAAGTTAAATTTAGAATTTCTGGATTTACCCGAGGGGGCACACTGCCCATCTTCGAGAGAATGACTAGGTTTTTATTTTTCCTCAGACATTATATCGCTGAGTGCTTTCAGTGCTCTATGAGTTAGTACTCTAACATTACCTTTCGACTTACCAAGTAGTTCAGCAATCTCGTCTATACTCATCTCGTTTATATATCTCATTAAAATAATTTCTCTATATTCGTCTTTCAATTCTTGAAGTTTTAATTGAACTAATTCAATATCATTTTGAATTTGAAAATTTTCCTCAACGTTTTGGCTTTCATCAATTGCATCAAAACCATTTTCTACATCATCGATTGAAAGATTCGCCTGACTACTTTTCTTTCGATAATGATCAATAATTGTTGTTCGAGCAATTTTGTAAAGAAGAGCTTTGAGAGTTTTTTCAACTAGCTTTTCTGTTTCTTGAATATAATTCCAAGTCTTTAAAAAAACAGCAGAAGTAATATCTTCGGCCTCTTCTTTATTCCCAACTTTAAAAAAAACAAAACGATATATTTGATCAACGTACAGATCGTATGCTTCAACAAATGCTTCTTTATTATCGTTTTTTAATCTAGATAAAAGAGATTGATCTTTTATATTAAATAGATTCATTTAATAATACGTGTTAACACCAAAAGTGTTACAGTTAATGTTTTTTTTAAATCTTAATCACCAGTCCACCCAAAGGAGAACAGGCAAACCTAAAGATAACAATAAACAAAAAAAAGGACTAATTCAAGCCACTTTTCAATTTAATTTTACTGATATTCTTTTTTATAATTTAGCACATATAAGAGCGGTAAGCAAGAGGAAAACAAGGGACACATAGCACACAACACAAAACATATAACATGAAACAAATAGCATGGAGGATGTGAAAAATATTGATGTTTAAATTTGTCTTACAAAAATATATATTTAATTAATTTGTTGCAATTATATTTTAAAGTAATTGAATAATACCCCTTCATTGTTTTATGCTACATGTTTTGTGTTGTGTGTTACATGCTGGAGGTATTGATTTATTTATGAATGTGTGTAAATATACTAAAAACTGTGATTTAAGTCCATGCAAACATGGACTTAAAATAAATTAAAAGACATTTTTGGAAATTTATCAAGCTATTTTGCGGTAAAAACATATTTGAGTCCAAGACACGTTAGACTTAAATAATTATACGCTAATCTTAAATAAATTATTATTTAAGTCTAGAATATTCTAGACTTAAATAGACATATGGCTGAGAATTTAAGTAAAAAAAATACTCCTAAAGAAGAAAATAAAGATAAGGTGAAGAAGGTGAATCAAGAAGCGGGAGAGGCTAACCTTGGTCGAAGCGAAGCCGGAAAGAGTGGTTTAAGCCCAAAATCTTCATCTTCTGATATCCAAAAAATATTTAATTCACCAGTGCCCATTAGCGATCCTAACAAAAAAAAGAGCAGAATAAATATAGAAAGATACAATGTAGAAATACCGCTCTCAGAAAGCGAAATTGAGCCAATCTGGGTCTCTGTAACAGAAGCTGCAAAGTTCGGTGGTGTTCAAGGAAAGACAATTAGAAGAGCAATTCAGGCCAACCTAATATCCTACAAAGTGATAAACGATAGATATCAAATAGACTTCGGCTCAGTAGTTAGATATCTTTACACATCAACAAAATTAAAAAATAAAATAACAAAAGAAGGAGTGGGGAAATACATTGATAAGTGGAAAAGCTAGAGTATTCACAAATTCTTAAAAAAGTATTTTGCTTCAGTATACTAGTATACTGAAGCAAAATAAAACAACCGATAAAAAGAGAGAATAATGAACATAGCGGTAACAAGCTCCTGTGGACAAAAATTCGGATTATTTTTTAAAACTTTAAAATCGCGAGTGACAAGTTTGCAAACTCTGAATCGTATTATGGTATCCATCTACACGAAGAAGGTATATCAAATTTTTCTATCTTTTTTAAAGGAAAAATTTAATACTGGGATTGAAAAAATCCCAAAACATGTTTTCTATAAAAACAAAAAAGCCGGTCATTACGATCGGCTTTCATTTTTATTGAAAGGTCTTTTTTTATATTGAACGAAGACGAGAACTTCTCACAGAATACGATAAGACTGCCACTGCGCACAACATGCAATAAACTTTTTCATCATCAGTATTTTCATAAAAAGTTTTATCTGTTTCAGAAGGGTTTTTTGTAGTCCCGCACTCGCAACATATAATAATATCCACAACTTCTCCTTTCCTGGTTTTTTACCAATTGATTGCTTTGAACTTATTTTAAATAAATCTTATGTCAAACATTTTCAAATAACGATGTAAACTACCACCCTTATGTCTCTATGTTGATTTAGAGTACCCTATAGGGTACTCTATAGGGTACCCTAAATAAATAAACACCCCAGCCCTCATATACCCAAACAGGTGTCGGATACCTAAAACATTCCGAATACATAACCCCTGGTTTTTAATAATTAATCTTTCTGGACACAATTTATTGTATAAATCAATATTTTTACAGCACCTAAAAATAGTCGTTTATCATAAAAAAAATCAGTTCTAATAAACTGATTTTTAAATACAATAATTTTGTAAACTTAAATACCCATGCCCTTATCCATAGCTTCATTAGCCAACGCGTCTGCTTCCTTGTTTAATTCACGCCTCACATGTGTATAAGATATTTTTTTAAAACTTTGTGACAAATTATAAATTTTAATATATAGGGGAGCCAATCCTGCATTTTTTACTTTGTATTCTTTTTTGAGCTGTTTCACCACCAACTCACTATCAAGATAGCAATCAAGTTCTGTGGCTTTGAGAGTTTTTGCTTTTTCTATTGCGGCAATGATGGCCCTGTATTCAGCTATATTGTTTGTAGCCTCGCCAATATACTCTGACACGGTAGCCACAAGTTCTCCTTTTTCATTTTTTAGGGTTGCGCCTATCCCAGCTGGCCCAGGATTCCCACGAGCACCACCGTCTGAATATATTGTTAACTTAATTGACATAGTCAAAAATTATTAATTATTAATTTTTAGTTTCGATTCAATTTTGAATTATTAAATTATTAAATATTAAACTAATAAACATTTATTCGAAATTCAAAATTATTCATTCGAAATTTTTTTAATATCCACTATTCTCATCTGAGGATCTGTTCTTCCATTAAATTTATTATTTTCCAGAGTATACACTATATCTATAGTATCACCTATATCTAGGTTTTTCCACTTTTCAGTCTGCCAAAAACCTAGAGCATTCAACATATTTGACCCTTGACCCAGGTCGGCTTCTCTCACTTCGTGATTCACCTCCTTCACCTTGCCGTTTTTTAGTCTCAATTTCAGATGTTGTCCATCTGCTCCCATTTTCATCTTATCCATCACTTTTACTTCCTCGGACAAAAAGAATGGAGCCGGGTTTGCCTCCCCAAACGGAGCAAATTTCACAACCCTGTCAATGAGTTCAACGTCAACATCACCTAGTTCAATTTTTGCTTCAATGTTTATTTTTGGAGATAGCTCTAGCCCACTTAATTCTTTTTTGGCTTCTTCTTTAACGCATTTAACAAAATCATCTATTTTTTCTTCGGCCACACTAAACCCACAGGCTTTGGCGTGTCCTCCATATTTTTCTATTTTGTCTTCACATTTTTTAAGAAGATCAAGAATATTTAATTCATCTATACTTCTCCCTGAGCCTTTGTAGCCTTTTTTTGTTCTCGTAATTACCAAGGAGGGTTTGTAATACTTCTCTGTAACTCGACCCGAAACAAGACCGACAACTCCTTCCTCCCAAGCTACACCTTCAGGACTTATTGAGATCAAAATACTGTCATCGTGGTCAAGATTTTTTTCAGTATACTTTATAATTTCTTCAGTTATTTCTTGCCTCTCCATGTTCCTTTTGTTAAGCTCTAGTGCAATTTTTTTAGCTTCAGTTATATCTTCCGTGGTAAGAAGGTTGTAAGCCGAAATAGCATGCCCCATTCTTCCGGCGGCATTTAGACGAGGAGCAATTTGAAAACCAATATTCCAAGATTCTATTTTTTTGTCATCACTAATTTTTGCTATATTCATCAATTCCTTAATACCGGGCCTATTGGTTGAATCAAGAATATCAAGTCCTTTTATTAATAATGCTCTATTTTCTCCAACTAATTCGACACAGTCAGCGACAGTCCCAATGGCAAGCAAATCCATGCCTCTCTCGATTAGCCTATCTTTCATCTCATCGTCAACCTTTGCCCTAGATATAAGAGCTTGAGATAATTTAAAAGCAACGCCAACTCCAGCTAATTGTTTAAATGGGTAGGTTTCTCCAGGTGTTTTTGGGTTTATTATCAAACATTTTGGTAAATCTTCAATATTTTCACTCGCTGTATGATGGTCAGTTATTATTACGTCGAGGCCTTTTTCTTTTGCATGATTAACCTCTTCTTTATTCCTTATTCCACAATCCACTGATATCATTAAGCTCGCTCCGTCTGATATTATATTATCTATGGCTTTTTTATGAATACCATATCCTTCCGATTTTCTATCAGGAATATATACACTAACCACTCCTTTTAAGGATTTGATTGTATTTAGAAGAAGGGAGCTTGAAGTAACACCATCTACGTCATAATCACCATAGATAACTATTTTATTCTGTTTTTTTATGTGTTCGATTATCAAATCAACAGCCTTTTCCATGTCATTAAACAAGAAAGGATCGAAAGTATCTCTAGAATAATCCGGATTAATAAAAGACTCAATTTCTTCTTCCTTTGCTATGCTCCTATTAAATAATAACTGAAGAGTTAATTTATCTAGGTCTGGAAATTTTGCAATAAAATCATCTGATACTTCTGGCTGAAGCTTCCATTCTTTTTTATTCATATATGTTGTAGTTAAAAGTTAAAAGAGAAAAGTTAAAAGTTAGAATTTCTGGATTCCCAGTCCCTCCAGAGGCGAACAAGCAAGCTGAGAATGACAAGGTGATTTTTAAATTTATATTTCTTAATTATTGATTATTATTTTTAATATTTTTAAAACATTAAAAATAATAATTTTACTGAAAATTGTTTTTTAGAAATTGAAAATTAGAGAGAATGGGTTTCCAGTCTAACCTGGAATCGACTTAAAATGTTACGTGTTGTGTGTTACGTACTCTACGTTTACGAAGGCATGAAAGCTAGGCCGACTGTCCAGGCAACCATAGAGAATATAATCATTACGCTTAGAACCATCCAAACGATTCTAACAACTTTTTTTTTCTTTTTTGATGACATAAATTTATTCTTTAGACCTGTTGCCTAATTAACTCCTACTGCAATCTCCATATTTCGGCAAATTTCATGTATGAAGTCAATTGAATAACAAGTCTATTTTATTTTTTTAATAATTTTACAAAGGTATCAGGTGGGATATCAACTTTTCCTTTACCCATTTGGGCCATCTTCTTCTTACCTTTTTTTTGTTTCTCCAATAATTTTCTTTTTCTACTAACGTCTCCACCATAGAGACCAGCTGTAACGTCCTTTTTGAAAGCGCTCATTCGTTCAGCGGCGACTATCTTAGCTCCTACTGCAGCTTGCAACTTAACAGCAAACATCTGCCTCGGTAAACTGTCCTTTAATATTTTAACGACTTCCTTTCCTCGTAAAAATGCTTCGTCCTCATAAACAATAGTTGCTAGCGCTTCAACTTTCTCCTCAGCTACCAATATATCCATTCTTACTACTTCAGCTTTACTGAAACCATAATATTCATAATTAATCGAAGCATAACCAGAGCTGACACTTTTTATTTTATCATAATAATCTGTCAGAATTGCGGCCATCGGTATTTGGTAATGAATAATAGCTCTAGAATCGTCTATATATTCTGTTGTTTTATAAATTCCCCTTTTCTCTTGTGTTAAACTCATTATTGCTCCTATATATTCTTTTGGAACAATAATATCAAGGTTTACCCAGGGTTCTTCTATATATTCAATAAGGGACCTTTCTGGTAACTTTTGAGGTGTTCGAATAATTTCATCCTCTCCATTTAGCTTGTGTATTCTGTAAGCCACACTGGGCAACGTTACAATCAATTCTATATTGTGCTCCCGTCTTAATCTTTCTTGGAATATTTCTAAATGTAATATTCCTAAAAATCCGCAACGAAAACCAAAGCCAAGTGCATTGGACTGTTCCGGTTCATAAGAAAGCGCTGAGTCATTCAATTTCAATTTGCCAATAGCTTCACGCAAAGCAGCATAATCATTGCCTTCTTGGGGATAAACGCCAGCAAAAACCATTGGCTTTACATCAGTATAACCCTTTAGGGCCTCAACTTCTTTTTTTTGAACACTCTTTAATAGGGAAATAGTATCTCCAACCCGACATTCATCAACACCCTTAAACCCGGTCACAATATAACCAATATCCCCTGTTTTTAGTTCACCAGAAGAGACATATTTTGGTTTGAAAAATCCAACATCAATAGCATCACTTTCGGCTCCTGTGGCTAATAGTTTTATCTTATCTCCTTTTTTTATAGCACCATCGACCATTCTAACAAATGCCACAACACCTCTATATTCGTCGTAATTTGAATCAAAAATAAGAGCCCTTGGTGGTTTACTGTCATCTCCTGTTGGGTTTTCTATTATCTCTATCGCTCTATCTAGTATTTTCTCAACACCAACACCTGTTTTTCCTGAAGCAGAAATTATTTCAGATTCATCACACCCCAAGAGATTTATAATTTCATTTTTAGTTTTTTCAATATCAGCTGCAGGTAGGTCGATTTTGTTTATAACGGGAATAATTTTCAGATTCAAATCCATGGCTAAATACAAGTTAGCTAGGGTTTGCGCTTGAATCCCCTGTGTTGAATCAACTAAAAGAATAGCTCCCTCTACGGCAGCCAAAGAACGTGACACTTCATATGAAAAATCTACATGACCAGGAGTATCTATGAGGTTTAAATCATAACCCTTGTATGACATTTTAACTGGTTGTAGCTTTATGGTAATCCCTCTTTCTCTCTCAATATCCATCCCATCGAGAAGTTGGGCTTGCATATTCCTTTTTTCAACCGTGCCAGTTAACTCAAGCATCCTGTCAGCTAGAGTAGATTTTCCATGGTCAATATGGGCAATAATACAAAAATTTCTTATTTTATTCTGCATAATATCAAAAAATAGCTTGTCAAAACAAGCTTATCTATATACTTAATCTACTTTATTTTAATGGAAAAACAGCAATAAAGCAAGCCGAGGAATAAATTTGAATATGAAAAAAGTCGCTACTCATAATAACGACTTCTGATTATACAATTAATTCTTTGAATTTTTTGATTAGGTTTTGATACCTATTTTTTTGTGGAATTTTTAGTAATTCTTCATAAAGAGCTTCGATATGATCGCAATTCTTTTTCAATGATTTCAATTTTTTATATGCACTGTCCCTTAGATCCTTATTACTGACGCCAAGCCCTAAATCAAGACATTTATTAAATCCATCAGAATCATCTTCATTCATAAAATGAGCAATCAAGAAAATTAATAAGACAAAATTATTAATCATTTTGTCTTCCCCAACATTCTCTTTTTGTAATTTTTTTAATGAAAATTCTCTATTTTCAAGTAAAGCTTTCGGGAGTTCCCATTCATCGGAATTTTGCTCATCTGATAATTGAAAATTTTCGTCAGAAGCAGAATTATTGTCAGCTAAACTATCATTAGATTGCTCGATGAGACAAGAGGCTTTCTCAAATTGAGAATCAGAAACGCATGAGGTCGGTTTCACATCTTCTTCCATTGCTATTAAGTCTGCATATAATTCATCATTTTCTTTTTTGCTGTTTTTCAGGTCAAACGTCAGTTTTTTGTTTTGGACTTCCAACCATTCATTGTTCTTTTCTAATTTAGAGATTGTTTTTCTTAATTCAACAGAACCCTTATCTGGATTGCTTAAAAAATCTTTAATTTCTCCAAGAATTTTAATTACCTCTTTTTTGAATAGAAAATCTTCCATTTCCCTCTCCTTTCAATAAATTTTAAAGACCACATGTTTTTAAGAGATTAACAGAAAACAAATTTTTTGTTAATAATTCAACCGATGTTAGCTAAATTCCCCTCGCCTCACCTCTGTCTCCAGTTTCGATTTTTTTACCATGGATTCTTCTTCGTATTGAAGCCCAGAAGTCAAATAGTTCTTCACTTCGTAATAAATATGAAAAAATAATATATACCAATATACCTGAAACTCCGGCGAGAAATCCTTGACCAAAAACTCCCAAGAATTTATTCATATCAACAAGGCCGTAGTCGACTACGAACCCTTTAACAATCTGAACTGTAAATCCAGTTGCCATGGCGGCTATTGAGAATTTTATAGTTGAAACTAATATCTTGAACTCATCCATAGAGCCAATTTCTAGACGAAGTATTATCCATAACAAGACAAAATTAATGATATTTGAGATTGAAAAAGCTAGCGCAAGCCCCGCGACCCCCATCCTGTTTGCAAAATAAAACGATAGGAACACATTAACCGTAGCAGAAAACAATCCAACAAAAAATGGTGTACTCGAATTATGACGAACATAAAACATTCTCATTAAAAGTGGTATTGTTGCTTGAGCAAAAAGGGAGACAATAAAAAACTCTAAAGTATTTATTGTAAGCAAAGTGTCCTGCCAATCGAATTGACCAGAACCAAAAACAACTCTAACAATTTGTGCTTTTAGGGTAAGCAAGAGAACGGTTGATGGAACAATAAAAAATAATATTTTTCTAAAAGTAGATGAAAAATTATGAACTAGTTTTTTCTTATCAAAAGCAAGGGCCGACAAGGTTGGGAAGGCAGCAATAGCAAAAGATATTCCAAAAATACTAACTGGGAAAATTTGTAAATTATTGGCATAGTTAAAGACAGAAAGAGAACCAACACTCAAAGTAGAGGCTATGATGGTTATTACTAAAAGATTAAATTGCCCAACTGCTAAACTCAGTGTTCTTGGAACCATCATGGTTGCAATCTTTAGAACATTGCTATTTTTATAATTTAGATTTAGTTTTGGTCTGTATCCAAGACCAAAAACAGTAGGCACCTGAATTATCATGTGGAGAAAGGCTCCCAAAACTACACCGTAGGCAAGGCCGTATATTCCCCAGATTGGAGCGAAAAAAAGAGCACCGATAATTATTCCAATATTGTAAACAATAGGTGCTAGAGAATATATAAAAAATCTTTTATACGACTGCAAAACCCCACCCAAAATACTTGATATTCCTAAAAAAACTGGAGATAAAAACATAATCCTTGTGATATTAGCAGCCAATATTTGCTGTTCGGAACTGAACCCGGGCGTTATCAGTTTCATCAAAAAAGGAGCAAAGACAATACCAAATGCTGACATTACAATCAAAGAGATACCAAGAATAGTAATAATAATATTAGCTACTTCCCAGGCTTCTTTGTTGTGATTAATTTTTGCACTTGTCTTTTTTATTAACTGAGAAAAGATTGGAATAAATCCTGCCGAAAGAGCGCCTAAAACAATTAGATTAAAAATAAGGTCTGGAATACGAAAGGCTGCAAAGTAAATATCCAGTGTCTCACCTAAGCCAAACTCTGCACCTAGGATACGATCACGAAAAATACCCAAGAATCGACTTAGCAAAGAAGATAGCGCCACCATTAGTGCCGCTATTGAAATACTATCAATTTTACACAACAATCTTTTTATCATTTTAATCTACTAATTTTCTTGTTTCCCTGGCTATTAATGCCTCTTCATTTGTTTCAAAGCTAATGTTTTTATGCTTTCCTAGAAATTTTGTATTATTTATAATTTCATTGCGAGTCACAGAATCTCCCGCGCCAATTCCTCCAGAAAATACTATTGCATCAAGTTTTCCGCCGAGAGCAACAAAATAGGCTCCAATATATTTAGATAGTCTGTAGGTAGCAACATTAAAAGCGAGTCTGGCCTTTTTATTACCGAGGTTCATTTCACGAAGCAAGACCTGATAATCATCAATACCGCCTGATAAGCCTTTTATACCTGAATTATTGTTTAGGATATCATACAGTTTTTCAATATCATTTTGAGTACCGATCCCTTCTCTTAATATTTCAAAAACTACCCCTGAACCAATATCTCCAGCTCTCGTCATCATAACCAATCCTTCCAGTGGTGTAAAGCCCATAGAAGTATCTATCGGTTTCCCATTTTTTATGGCCGTAATTGACCAACCACCCCCTAGATGACAAGTTATTAAATTTAGTTTACTAAGTGGTTTCCCTAATTCTTGAGCTGCTTCGTGAGCTATGTAGTTATGAGAAATACCATGAAAACCATATCTTTTTATACTATACCTTTCGGCCAAATCGTCAGGGATGGCATAAACTCTAGCTTTTTCTGGAATATTAGAAAAAAAAGCTGTATCGAATACAGCAACCTGTGGAGTGTTTGGCAAAAATTCAGATATTATTTTAATTCCTAACAAATTATATGGATTATGAAGTGGTGCTAGATTGTTAATTTTTTCTAAACGTTCAAGAATATTTTCATTAATAATTACAGGTTCAACAAAATCTTCTCCACCATGAACAATCCGATGTCCAACAGCGCTAATGTCTGAAACATCACCAACTTCTCTTAGAATTTTTTTAATTATCTTCTCGTGATTATTCTCTACTAAAAACTTCTCTCTTTTTATTTCATTTCCAGAAACATCAAACAACTTATATTTCAAAGAGGTTGAGCCACTATTAATAACTAAAATATTTTGTGACATACTTTTTATAAATTCTAATAACTAAGCACCAAACTCTAAACAAATTCAAATCATTAAATACAAATCATTAATTACAAATATTCAAAACAGTTTTATATTTTAAGACTTAGAATTTTGTATTTGTTTAGTATTTAGAATTTAGAGCTTAGAGTTTATACTCTACACTATTACTTCTCCCTTTTGACCTTTAAACCCGCAGGCATTAGCCTCGTCAGTATCAATATGCATGCTCAACTCATAGTTTTCATTTGTCTTTACTTTTACTTTATCAAAAATCAAAGCTCTCTCTCCATTAATTTTAACTTTAACAATTTGACCATTTCTTAATCCCAATTTCTTAGCTTGTTTTATGCTGGCGTGAATATGCCTATTGGCCAGGATAGCAGCTTCTTTCTTGTTCACACTAGCGATTGGACCAACAAGGGTAATTGGTGAACTTTTTACTAAATCTCCGCTCATTCTGGCTGGTGGAGTTAGCCCTAGTTTAATAGCATCTGTTCCAGATATTTCAACCTGAGTATAGGACCTCAGGGGGCCGATTATTCTAACACTAGAAAACTCTCCTTTTTTTGTTTTAATACCAATTTTTTCCTTACAGGCAAACTCGCCAGGTTGTGATAAATTTTTCAAAGGAGTTAGGCTCGCATTTGCACCAAATAATTTTTTAAAATCATTTTCACTTAGGTGGCAATGTCTAGCTGATACCTCAACTTTTATTTTAAATGTTTTCATAATATTTCTGGTATTTTCTTCTTTGTTAAAAGGCCATTTTGAGCTCCTTGATGTTCTATGACAGATGCGGCGTTATACATACCAAGCTTTAGCGAACGTTGAATATCTTCATCGTATTTATTGAGCCCGGCCACAAAAGTGGCTCCGAAGGCATCTCCAACGCCAGTAGTGTCGCTCACTTTCCTTGCTTTTATAATATTTTCGCTATAAAATTTAATGCCGTCATAAGCTTCGGCGCCCTCACTGCCATTGGTTATTAACACAATTTGTGGACCCCATTCTTTAATAATATGAAGTAGATTTTTGGTATTATTTAAAAACTTATTATCTTTACTTCGGTATTTTTCATCTGACAACACTAGTTCAAGCGCCTCGTCTTTATTTAGGCTCAGAACGTATGTTCGTTCTAGATATTTTTTTAATAATTTGTGTCCAGCTTTTAACTGAGTTCCACCAGGATTCCATGCTATTTTTGCCTTATTGGTTGAAAAAACTTTATTTAAAACATCTTGCCAATGACCCGAAAGAGAAGAAACATAAACCCAATCAGCACTCCTAATCGCTTTTAACTCTTTTTCTCTAATTTTTAATAAATTATTTGAAGCCCTGTCAGAAAATAATATATGTTCATTTTCTGGGCCGATTAGAAGAAAAGAAAAACTACTTCCCCCAGAAACTCGTTGAATTAACTTGGTGTTGACACCAAAAGTCTTCAGATTTTTTATTACCCTTGCTCCCCTGTCATCATCTCCAAGAGCACTTATAATAGATGCGTCGAGACCAAGCGAGGACAAACAAGCAGCCACGTTCGCAGCTCCTCCTCCAAAAGATGAGTAAGATTTATTTACTTTTATTTTAGTGCCGAACTCGAAAGCAAGTAAATTTTGGCGAAGTAAGTCTTCTTTGTTGTCAATTAGTATTCCTCCTTCGGTATAAAGAGCAATATCCTCAGTACATCCACCAATTGTAATAATCTTTGTTTTTAACATAAGAAAATGTATTATTTTTACTAACTATTATTATACCATATTTAGATATCATCCACCAAGATAATTTAAAAAAGCTAAGCTCTTAATTAAAGCTTAGCTTTTTATATTTTATTGTATTCTATCTCAAATCCCTGATACTAGTATCTAGAGTTTCTTTCTGCTCTGAACTAATCAAATAAATATTATCACTACTCCCCTTTTTGGCGAAGAAATTACCCTCAGCATTCTCTCCTCCAACCATAAGAACATTTTGAACTCCATCTCCACTAACTTCTACTATTACAGAATGGTTTTCAAGTCCCGTTCCTTCGAAAGTTTGTGCTGGGATGCCTGCGGCATTCAGGCTAGTCATTATTTCAAGAACTTTATTAATCTTCTCTTCATCTACGCTAAATGAATAAGGGAGGGTTCCCTTCCATTCTTCATCTATCTTTTCTATACTAAATTCACTATTTGGATATTGAAATCTAATTTTGTTGGCTAATTCAGGGCCTCCAGCAAAAATCATTGTATCATACCAAGAATTAACATCCTTATTGAAAGCATAGCCTATATTAGCACCGACCTTATATATGTTGTTTGAATCAGGGATGGAAACATAAGAGCCAGCGAAATCATTAGTCATTTTTCCTACTATAAAATCAATCAATACCCCTTCACTATCTTCAAGACTTACTCTAGTCCCGCTCTCATCTGTTTCAAATTCTGATTTTTTATCTTTATTATTACTTGCTAAATCAAAATTGGCCTCAATAGCTTCTTCCATATATGTCACGAAAATTTCATCTGTATCTTTGACATAAAAGTCCTTTGTATCAGCTATTTTCCATTTTTCTCCCTGTCTCTCAAAACTTATTTTTTCTCCATTTTTTTCTAGATTTATCTTGATAACTTCTTCGAATTTAATTTTATCAAAGAAATTATCTGGCCTTCCTAAGTTTTTCTTCCAATCCATGATTGGTTCAAATACAAAAGCCAAAGCTAATAAAAAAACGAATACCCCTCCCAGAATAATATTTTCTTTTCTCATAATCTTTTATGTTAATTTTTATAAATCATCAACAAATCTTGATTTTTTTCTCAAGAAATATCTAGAAAGTCCAATTGTCAAAACTAAAACGGTTACCCCAAAAACATTCAAATATCTTATCAAAACTTTTTGGCCGTCACTTATGTCTGTCTCAATTGGTCGACTAGTAATTCCTTTTGATCTAACTTCAATCAAATCGCCATCCAAAGAAAGGCTATCAGTAATGTTTTGAAAAAATACTAAATTATCCGCCATGGTTACAAGATTTCCTGAAGCAAAATCACTATCACCAACAACTAAAATTCTTGAAAAAATTGTATCTTCTATTCCATACGGGCTCTTGAACTTAGCGCTAACATCAACTGCTAAGTTGCTTGTTTGTGTTTTGTTGGGAGTGAAAGTTTGCTGAGGATTTAAATCATATTTACCAGTCTGTCTCCAGGATTTGTCAGATGATTTAGCAAGGTAAGATATGTTATAATTTTCTCCCAATTTTGTTTTATCTACATCAATGCTTGATGCCCATTGCAAGACAACGTTCTCAAGCTTTGATACAGCTGAATTGTCTTGATCAAACCCATCTTTTGCAATCTTCGGCCAATAAGAATAGCTTGTCTGGAATGTAAAAAATCCTTGATTAAAAGACGCTACTCCTGAATTCGCTTTCGATTCCAGCACCATGTCATTGTTTATTTTTATACCATAATTTGTTAGCAAATTATTTAGTCCATTATTTTTGTTTGTGGCTTGCAATCCCTCGTCTATTGCCACACCTTCATCTAGGACTAAAAGATTCCCACCTTTCGCCACATAAGCATCTATTTTCACTAAGCCCCCCTCTGGTATCTCCTCTTTAGGGCTAACTATAATGAGTGTTTTTAGGCTTGTGTCTATTTCTTCAACACTAAGCAGGTCAACATCCACCACCTCATAAAGTTCTTCTAGTTTTTGAATTCCCCCGCCAAGACTTTCTCTGTCTAGGGATCCATAACCGTTAAGAAGTCCTAATTTGATTGTTTCTCCAGAGGTTAACTTCTTAATTGCAAGCGTAATCTGATATTCCAAACTCTTGGTATCTTGAACTACAGGAATAATTTCAGAATCACTTCCATATCCTATGGACATGCCCATATATCCTCTAACCAATTGCATTTGGTCCTTTTCAAAAACTTCAAACTGAAGTTCTGGTATTCCCTGCGCATAAAGAGAGCTAGCTAGCTCTTCGTCATCAGTGGGGTCAATAAACTCAATTCTCACATTACCGCTTGAATAATTATCATAAGCATCTAGAATATCTCCGACATTTTCTCTTAATGAAATAAATTGACTAGGTAGATTTTTACTGAAATAGACTTTAATGTTTACAACATCATCTAAATTTTTGAGCGTATTTTTTGTTACTGCTGAAACTGTAAACTCTTTGTTTTGAGTTAAATCTAGTCTTGTAAATATTTTATAAGAAAAGAAATTGACCAAAATTATAATACCAATAATGGATAATAGAGTTACATATGTTTCGCTACGTTGTTTTATTTTTTTCATAATTTTATTTCCAAGTTCTGTTCTCAATAACACGCGCGTTGAGCCACAGGAACATAAATATAAATGAAATATAGTAAATTACATCTTTTGAATCAATTACTCCCCTAGCAATACTGTTAAAATGACTTCCGAGCCCAATAAACTTCATAATAGGGGCTAGAGCCATTGGAGCACCTGCCAGAACAAAGTCCGCACCGATAATAAAGAATCCAAAGCAAGCCATCACTCCAAGAATAAAAGCTATAATCTGATTTTTTGTAAGACTCGATATAAATAAACCGAGAGCCAAATAAGATCCTCCCAAGAAAAGAGCACCAAGGTATGAACCAATAATTGGACCCATGTCAGCGTTTCCAAGAGCAAAAATGGTAATAGGGAGAGTGAAGGTCATTAAAAGCGAAATAAAAAGGAAAACCAAAGCTCCAAAGAATTTTGCCAAAACCACCTGCCAGTTCGTTATTGGGAGGGTTAATAAAAACTCTATCGTTCCACTTCTTTTTTCTTCTGCCCAAAGTCTCATAGTGAGAGCCGGGGCCAAAAATAGGAATATCCAAGGTAACAATGAAAAGTAGTTTCTCATGCTCGCCTGTCCTATAATAAAAAACCATTTAAAAAAAAGCCAATTGCCCATAACGAGAAAAACTCCAATAAAAATATAGGCTATCGGAGAATTAAAGTATGACATTAACTCCTTCTTAAACAGTGAGTAAATTGTTTTTAAGTATTCTTTATTCATATATTTTTATTTTGTTAATTCTCTAAAGACGTCTTCAAGACTTGTTTTCTTTCGACTATATTCAAGGATAGGCCATCCTTGTTGAGCGACAGCAATAGACAGATATTCCCGGATATCGACTCCATTTTTAGGCTCAATTGAATATCCATAAATATTAGAACTCTCTTTATCCTTTATTTCTACTTTTTCGATATTTTCTAAACCTCTTATTCTCTTTAGGGCGGCGTCTTTGTCTGCTTTTATTTTCAAATAGATCAATTCTTTATGAGCTGATTTTTCAGTTAGTTCATCTGGCTTCCCTTCTCCGACTATTTTACCATCATTGATAATAATAATTCGGTCGCAAGTAGCTGAAACTTCACTCAAAATATGAGTTGAGAAAATGACTGTTTTTTCTTTTCCAATCTTTTTTATCAAATCTCTAATTTCAGCAATTTGATTTGGATCAAGCCCAGTAGTTGGCTCATCTAAGATTAATATATCAGGCTCATGAATGATGGCTTGAGCCAAGCCAACTCTTTGACGAAAACCCTTTGAAAGTTCATCAATTGGTTTTCGCAAAACTTTTGACAAACCACAGGCCTCTGAGGCTTTAGTGATAGCATTTTTATGCTCACTCTTTTCTATACCTCTAATTTCGGCGATAAATTTTAGGTACTCAAAAACCCTCATTTCATCATAAAGAGGGACATTTTCCGGTAAATAACCAATTTTTCTTCTTATTTCTAGTGAGTCTTCGGCAACATTTAGGCCGTCAATAATGACTTTGCCTTCACTTCCTGCCCAAAAAGAAGTGATAATTTTCATGGTAGTGGATTTTCCGGCACCATTTGGTCCCAGAAAACCTAATATTTCTCCTTGTTTTACAGAAAAACTGATATCATCCAAAATTTTGGTTGACCCAATTTTTTTGCTTAGATTTTTAACTTCAATCATGGGGTTTTTCAAAAATAAAACTACACAGAATGCAGTATATTTATTTATTATATTGTAATTATAGAGCAAAATACAGAATGCTTCAATATTGACAAAAGTCCTAGTTGATATTATAAAAAATTAGTCTTCTTGGTCCTCTCTCCATTTTTTAAGTTTCTCTGCCTCCGCATCCAGTTTAGCTTCTGTTTGTTGTGAAACTCCTTTTCCTATCCCCCATATCTCCTCGGTTTCATCATTATTTCCCACAAATTCCTCAGGAGCTTCATCTGTGACAATCGTTTCAGTAACAGAATTAGTCACACTATTATCAGGTTCACCTAAATTTTTCCATCTATCAGGAATACTTATATCAGAATATTCAGCTGATGACAATATTTCATAAACTACAGGAACTAATTCTTTGTAAAACTCCTGAAGAAGACCATCGGTACGAAAGTATTTTTCACTACCTTCAATATTTTTTGCAACAGTTGAAATAAATATTTCATTTAATTTTAATAGGTCATCATCACTATTTTTAGAACGTTCTAAATTAAGGGATGTATTAATAGCAGCTATTATTTTTTCTCTAGGTGGCAAAACTATTTTCTCAAGTCCTTGAAAAAAACTATCTTCATTAATCATTTTTTTATAATTAATATTAAATATTTAAATCTTGTAAAATTTTCCTTTGTTTTTTATCTAAATTTTTTGGAGTTAAAATAACAACTTTTACCAAATGATCCCCGCGTCCTCTTCCATTTAGTTTGTTCACTCCTCTGCCTTTCATCTTAAAAATAGTCCCTGACTGAGTTCCTTCTGGTATTTTTAGTTTAACTACACCATCAACTGTTTCTACTTCTATTTTATCACCTAAAACAGCTTGAGTAAAACTAATTTCCTTTTTAGAGACAATGTCAATTCCTTCCCTAGAAAACCTTTTATCTTCCTTAACATTAACCCTGATATAAAGATCTCCCGCAGGAGCTCCCTTTTCTCCAGCCTCGCCGTTAGCAGGCATCCTTAAAGATTCACCGTTATCTATCCCGGCTGGAATTTTTATATTAAGTTTTATATTTTCTAGTGTTATTCCATGTCCATGACACTTAGTGCATTTCTGGGAAAATTCCTTCCCCTCGCCATTACAAGCAGGGCAAGTCGTTTGCGTCTGGATTGAACCAAGGATTGTTTGCTGAACTCTCGAAACACGACCAGCACCATTACAAGTAGCGCAGGTTTCAACATCAGACCCAGGCTCCGCTCCTTCACCCTTACATTTATCACAAGTTGTTTTCTTTCTAATATTTATTTCCTTCTCCACACCAAAAACTGCTTCAGAAAAATCAATGACTACATTTGTTTCTATATCAGATCCTCTCTGTGCTCTTTTTCTTCCTCCACCACCACCGAAGCCAAATATATCACCGAAGCCACCAAACATATCACCGAGGTCATCCATATTTATATTCATTCCGTCAAACCCACCAGGACCAGGTCCTCCAGCTCCACCAGCTTGACCATTTTGAAAACCTGAACCAAATTGATCATACTGTGACTTTTTCTTAGCATCACCTAAAACCTGATAAGCTTCATTTATTTCTTTAAACTTTGCTTCATCTCCGGTTTTTTTATCTGGGTGATATTCATGAGCCTTTTTTCTAAAAGCTTTTTTTATTTCATCTTGAGAAGAACCCTTTTCAACTCCTAAAATTTTATAATAATCTTTTCCCATTATTTTATTAACATATACACAAAATTATTTTGTTATGTGTTACATGTTTTATGTTATGTGATTTCTTATCCTTTAAAGCCAATTTCTTTATCGTTTATTTTTGACTCTTCAATTTTACCAAATTTCTCTTCATATTTTGACAAATTATCACTAAGAGCTGCAACCATTCTCTTTAGATGCCCAGGACTTGAGATTATTTTTCCTGTTACTTTTCCGCTACCTCCAAATATATTTAGGAACATCATCTGAATCTCGTCTTTAGTGTGATTAACTTGCATTGCATTTGCATATTCCGCCCCTGGAATATTATCTGCTATTTTAATGTCCTGCCTTCCGCCAGGCATAGCTTTTTTTTCTTGTTTTTCTTGATTTGTCATAATGTATATAAATTAATAATTAATAAGTTGGGCGAAAGTTCTTCGCCAGGAAAAGTTTTAGTTATGTTCTGGTTCAATACCATTCACGAAATTAGTTGATTCAATAATGGTTTTTTTCTTCTCATCAGCAGAATAAGAAAATTTTAATATTTTACCAGCCTCACAAATAACTATTCAATTAACAATCGCTTTTTAACCTTGATTTTATAAATATCAAATTCGCTCTCATATTCCTCTTGATTATTAATATTAATAAATAATCTACCACCAATTCGACATTCAATAATTTTAACTTCAGTATTATACAGGACGATACCATCTTCAAGCATTAATTTTTTCGTTCTCGGATAAATAGCGATTTTTTCATAATTAGGAAATGTAAGCAAAATCACTGAACAATCGTTAATTTTCTGATAATATTCCTATTCTTCCTCTAAGGGTCGCCATTTTTCCTCCTTTTTTTTGTTTAAATAAATCCTCATTAGTTTGCTCCTCGAAAGGAGCAAACTATCAAGATATATTTATTTGGCAAAGGCCACCTTCTTTACTTTGTCTTATCTTGTTTTTCCTGTTCGTCTTCTTCTTCGGTTTTTTTAGATTCACCTTCTTCAAATTCTCCTTCCACTGGTCCTTCCTTCTCATTCTTTTCTTCCTCACCTTCCTTCGGTGCTTCAGTCCCAGCTTGATCAGGTTGTTGATACATAGCAGCTCCTATTTTTTGAGCAATTGTATTTAATTCTTCCATTTTAGCTTTAATAGCCTCTACATCATCTGAGTCTTTTACTTTCTTTAAAGCTTCTAATTTCTCTTCAAGTTCTTTTTTGTCTTCTTCTTTCATTTTATCAGCTGACTCCTGAATAAGCTTTTCGGTTTGGAAAACAACAGCATCGGCATGATTTTTAGTTTCAATCGTTTCTTTCTTTTTCTTGTCTTCATCGGCATGTAATTCTGCTTCCTTTTTCATCTTTTCTACTTCCTCTTCTGAGAGACCTGATGAAGCAGTGATAGTAATTTTCTGTTCTTTATTTGTAGCCTTATCGGTTGCTGAAACATTTAGTATACCATTTGCATCAATGTCAAATTTCACCTCCACTTGAGGAACTCCTCTTGGAGATGGCGGAAGACCATCAAGCATAAACCTACCAAGACTTTTATTGTCTGTAGCCATAGGACGTTCTCCTTGAACAACATTAATCTCTACACTTGCTTGGTTATCTGCAGCAGTTGAGAAGATTTGAGCCTTTGATGATGGAATGGTTGTATTTCTTTCAATTAGCGGAGTGGCAACACCACCAAGAGTTTCAATGCCAAGAGTTAACGGAGTAACATCCAAAAGTAAAACATCTTTAACATCACCTTGCAAGACACCTGCTTGAACTGCAGCTCCCAGGGCTACAACCTCATCAGGGTTTACACCTAAATGAGGTTCTTTCCCAAAATATTCTTTAACTTTAGCTAGCACCATTGGCATTCTTGTCATACCTCCAACCATAATTATTTCTTCAATATCAGAAGTTTTCATTCCGGCGTCTTTTAGGGCCGCCTTACATGGTTCAAGAGTTTTTTCGACTAAGTCACCAACTAATTCCTCCAACTTAGATCTAGACATTTTCAAAACCAAATGCTTAGGTCCTTCGTTGTCGGTTGTAATAAATGGCTGATTGATTTCAGTCTCCATTGTAGTTGATAGTTCAATCTTCGCTTTCTCAGCAGCTTCTTTTATTCTTTGTAGGGCTAGAGGGTCTTTAGACAAATCGATTCCTTGATCTTTTTTAAATTCATCAATAATCCATTTAATAATTCTCTGATCAAAATCTTCACCACCAAGATGAGTGTCACCATTTGTTGATTTAACTTCTACTGTATCTTCAGAAACATCCAAAATGGAGATATCAAAAGTTCCTCCACCAAGGTCATAAACTGCAATTTGCTGTCCCTTTTTCTTATCAAATCCATAGGCGAGTGCGGCTGCTGTCGGTTCATTAATAATACGCTTTACATCAAGACCGGCAATCTTACCAGCATCTTTTGTAGCCTGCCTTTGTGAATCATTAAAGTAAGCAGGAACCGTAATAACAGCTTCGGTTATTTTTTCACCAATTTTTGCTTCAGCATCTGCTTTCATTTTACCCAAAATCATAGCTGATATTTCTTGAGGAGAATGTTCCTTCCCACCCATTAATATCTTTACACCATCACCAGATTTAACAATTTTGTATGGTGCTGTTTCTAAATCTTTTTGAACTTCACCATCTTCAAACTTTCTGCCGATTAATCTTTTAATCGCATACAAAGTATTTTCTGGATTAGTTACTGCTTGTCTTTTAGCTGTTTGACCAACTAGTCTTTCATTATTTTTTGAAATTGCAATGATAGACGGAGTTGTTCTATTTCCTTCTGCATTTTCTAAGATTTTAGGCTGACCACCTTCAATAATTGCCATAGCACTATTAGTGGTTCCCAAATCGATTCCTAATATTTTTCCCATATTTTTATTTTATATCGTTAAACGATATTTTTTAATTATTTTAATTATTAACTATTTTAATTCTATGCTTTCTAAAAATGCTTTAAAATCATCGGGAGATAATTGCCCAAAATCAGAATTGATCATCGCCATACCAGAAAAGCCTTCTTTGTTTGTGTTCAATACAGCACCTAAGTTCTGACCAATCCCAACTGCAAGCTGTTCTTCTTCAAGAATAAATGACTTGCTATCAACGAGTAAAGCCTCTCCTCCAGAAAATGGGATCACCTCTATCGGATTTAATTTATATTCCACTTCTTCACCTTGGACTGAAACATAATACATATATTCGTCCTTATCTTTCTCAATCTTTATAAAATTGTCGAAATTCGCTTCGGTACTAGTAGAGACTTCTAGCCCCTTATATCCCGCACTAACTCCAGCTATATGAAAATTATCATTCTTTGAAAACTTAATAGAAAATTTTTCTCCTGATTCACCTGCTGATTTTTCATAATTTACACTCTCGAAAAGAGCCGGATAGGAAAAACTTATTCCTAATTCTTCGTTGCTATAATTTTTAACAGCCCCCTTTACAGAATCAACTGTAGTTTTTAGTTCATCATTTTCTGTTTTCAAATTATCATTTTCACTCGCTACTTTTCTCTTTTCATTTTCAAGATTTTTCAAACTTCTTTCATATCCTTCTCTGACATTTTTTGCATCTAGTTGAACTTTTGACAAACTGTCATCCTTGGCCTTGTCTTGCCAGGCATAAATTGCCCCTCCTACTATCAAGGCAGTCACTGCGATAGATAGCAGATTGGTCAAAACACTGTTTCCCTTTAACATATTTTCTTTTTTAGATTTATTAATATTATTACTCTTTTTAATAATTTTTTTTGCCTGGTCCAAGTTACTCCTCCTAACAGAAGTATCCATCTTGCTTTTCTTTGGATTTGCTCTTACTCCATCCATGCTTATTTTTTATTCTTAGTTTTTATTTTAATAGTTTTTGATTTTACTTCTGTCGTTTTTGGAATAGTTATTTTCAATACTCCATCCGTAGCTTCCGCATCCGTAGCATCTCCATTGACATGGGATGGCAATTGGATGGTTCTATAAAAATTTCCTCTTTTTATTTCTTTTTTATAATAATTTTTATCATCTACTTCACTTGTCTTTTCACTTTGGCCTCTAACTATTAAAACATCATTCTCAATTGAAATTTCGACATCCTCTGGATCAATCCCCGCCAATTGAACTTCAACAACTACGTTTTTCTCGTCTTGGTACATGTCGACAGCTGGAACAAAGCCTGATTTCTCCCCTCTCAGGGCAGGAAACAATTCTTCAAAATCTTCAAAGCCATCAAAGAACGGTGACCATTTTACTAATCTTGTCATATTTTTACATTGCTAAATTGCTCTATTGCTAAATTGCCTTTTTATAACAATTTAACAATTTAACAATTTGACCCTTACTTTTTAATATATTCATAAACCACAACTTTTGTGTGATTTATTATTTTATCTTTTAATTTATACCCTGGCTTCATAATTTTCGAGACAAAACCATCCTTTTTCTTGTCTTCTGTTTCTTCCTTCTCTAGGGCCTCCATTGTATTGTGATCAAATTTCAGTCCTTCTGCTTTTAGCTCTTCGAGACCTATATTTGATAATACATCTTCAAGTTGTTTCGTTACATGGACTACTCCTGCAAACCAAGGGTTTTCTTGTGCTTTTTCGTCAGCATGTTTAATTGCTAGTTTCAAATTATCAAAAACTGGAATCAAATCATAGACAATTTGCTCATTAGCATATTTCAAAAATTCTTGTTTTTCTTGAGCTCCTTGTTTTAGAAGGTTCTGATAATCAGCCAAGGCTCTTTTGTACATATCTTTGTATTCATCCTTTTCACCTAAAAATTTATCCAAAGCTTCTTTTGTGTATTTTCCTAAGTCGTCACGAACGAGCCATTCTGAAACTCTCAACCACTTATACTTTGTTCCTTCTTCATTTAATATTATTTTTTTAGCATTTTTAACAATTGCTCTGTTATTTAGAAAAATTAAATGTTTGTATTTTTTATCTAAATGCTTATCTACATCCAACCCTTCCAAAACCCCCAATAACTCAATTTCTTTAATATCAATATTTGTTTCTTCTTTTGTTTCCCTTTTTGTGGCTTGTTCTATTGTCTCCCCAATTTCAACTTTACCGCCTGGGCAAATATATTTATTTTTCCATTGAGGTGATTTCATTAGAAATAATTCATCTTTATCGTTAAAGATAAATGATCCAGTAACCACTAAGGGATATTTTTTTTCTTGTTTCTCCATTTTTATTTACTATTTAATTCTTCTTTTATAAAATTTGCAATTGATAGACAATATTGATAATCCATCCTAACTGGTCCCATTATTCCAAAAAGGCCCATGTTATTTTTATGCTTGTACTTAAACATAACCGTTCCACACATATCACCAAAAGGATTTTCTGAACCAAGTAAAATTACATTCTCATTCAGAGGCAAGCCTTCAAAGACTTTTTCAATAGTTTCGTCCATATGGTCAATTATCAAAGAAATATCATATATCACATCAGCCTGCCTAAACTCTGGTTGATTGAGAAGATTTGAAACGCCTGTATAATAAAGACTATTCTTATGGAAGGCCCAGAAAACTGTTTGACCTGACAATTTAGCAATTTCTTTAGCGACTTGTTTAAAATCCTTTTCGTCACCATTGCTTAAAATGTCTTTTATCACGGAGAAGTCTTTTTGTGCTAATTTTTTATCAGAAATATTTTCAAGATAAAATCGATAAGCGTCTTCTGTCGGGATACGTCCAGCAGAGGTGTGAGGCTGTACGATATGACCCTCATTTTCCAAATAAACCATGTCATTTCTGACAGTCGCAGGTGATACTTCTAGACTATATTTATCAACCAAAACCCCAGAACTAACAGGAATTCCAGTACTTATATATTCTTTAATGATTGTATTTAATATTAACTGTTTTCTTTCATTCATAAACTCACTTTGTTAACTAAAACCATTTTAGCATCCTTAGCAGTCTAGTGTCAAGAGTGCTAAAATAAAAAAAACCCTGCTCACAAATACGAGCAGGGCTAGGTCTATTTAATAACTATAACTTCGCCTGTTTCTTGATCTACCCAGATGTTTACTGATACATCTAAATTATCTCCATCGAGTTTATTATCAATTTTTTTTTCCTTCTTTTTAACCTCTTTTTTCCTGTTCAAAATATCTTTATGCTGAAAGTAGAGTGGGCAGGGTTCAAAATTTCCTGAACCAGAATATTCCTTTCCGCAAATTGAACATGAAAACTTAGGCATCATATTCCTCCTTTTTTGTTATAATGAGCCACGTATTATTCGCAAGTAAACATATCTTTAATTTTAAAAATATTATCTCATGACCTACATTTAGTCAATAGAGCTTATTCTTTTCTCTTTCATTATTGTGAACATTGAGAAATTTAGAATAGTAAAATTTATTGCGAAATTCGCCAAAAAATGCTCACTGTTTGAGCGAAGCGAGTTTGAGATTTTTGGAGTGAATCGTCGTAATGAAAATATTCTAAATTTTTTCTGAGAACGATTTTGGTACTTTTCTAAAAAGTACAGAGAAAACTTACATAATATCAAATAAATCAGGATAGTACTATTTCTGGATTCTGGATCCCTATACGTTTTAACTACAAGGTAAACAAGTCCGGAATGACAACGGATATTGAATTATTCAGCAATAACTACGTACGTACGAACGTACGTACGCGCGTACGTACGTCCTATTCCTCAATCGGTTTATACTCCTTATAATACCACTCCAAAAATTCTCGCATTATTGGAACAGACACAGCACTTCCTTCTACTCCCTCCTCCACTAAAACCACAAAAGCCAGCTCTGGATTTTCATATGGAGCAAAGCCTGTATACCAAGCATGATTATCTTTGACCGAAGACCACTGAGCTGTTCCTGTTTTTCCGGCTGATGTAACTGGAAGATTACTTAAGCTTCTAGCTGAGCCTTCTGTTACTGTTTCTCTCATTCCTTGTCTGACTACTTGAACATTATAATTATCAATGAATCCATCTCGAACAGCCTCTCCTTTCACATCAGCTAGAATAACATCGTCTCCGTCTAATATTTGTTTTATTAAATGAGGTCTATACATGGTCCCCCCATTCGCAAAAAATGAAATAAAGTTTACTACTTGCAAGGGGGTAACAAGCAAATCACCCTGCCCAATAGATAGATGATAAGTATCCCCAATATACCAAGGTTCCTCTTTAACTTCTTCTTTCCATTCCCTGGTAGGCAAAAATCCATCAGCCTCCCCAGCTAAATCAATCCCAGTTTGCGCTCCCAGTCCAAATTTTTCTTCATACTCTATAATTCTTTCAAGCCCTAGACCTTGGAAATTATTATTATCTCCTCCGCCAATATAGTAGAAGAAAGTATTAACTGACTGAGATATGGCCTTGCGAACATCTGTGATGCCATGTCCACCAGCACGCCAATCAGGAAAATACCACTGACCAATACTAACACCTCCCGTGCTCAGAAAACTGGTCTTCTCTGTTATAACCCCTTCCTGCAAAGCGGCAGCTGCCATGACTGGTTTAATAGTTGAACCTGAAGGAAATTCGCCACTAACCGCTCTATTGAACAATGGATTGTCGGGATGCTCCAAAAGAGATGAATATTCTTCTTGTGTAATACCACGTGCAAAAGCATTGTTATTATATGAAGGATAACTTACCAAAGTTAGCACCTCACCATTATTTGGATTAAGAATTACAGCCGAAGCCTTCCCAAGACTTAGTTTTTCAAGATATGAAATAATAATTTCCTCCATCTTCTTTTGCATCACAATATCTAGAGACAAAACTAAATTATGTCCATCTTCTGCTTCAGTTTTACTTATAATTTTTTTCTCATAACCCAAGGCATCGACTTCAATTTGTTTCTTACCATTTATTCCTTTTAGTTCATTCTCCCAAAAATACTCAACACCCATTTTACCTATATAATCTATCGGACTATACTCATCGCTAGAACTGTCTAATTCTTCACGGCTTATTATCCCTGTATACCCCAAGATGTGAGAGAGAGTCATGCTGTAAAGATTGTATTCTCTCTTGATTTTATTGGAAACAACAACCCCTGGCATCCTATCTGCTTCCAAATATAGTTTAATTGCTTTCTCATAATCAATTCCATCCGCAACAAAAAGGGGTCGATATGATTCAAACGATCCTATTGTTACGGAAGAATAGATATTCTCCAATTCTTCCAAAGAAATTTTATCTGTTATTTCAGAAATTCGTTTAAAAATTTCCATTCGTTCTGAGCTAACAACTTTTATTTTAATATCATCTTGTATTTTAATGTCATCCCGAGGTAAATCGATTGGTATAAAATACAAAACAAAATTGGCCTTGTTTCTAACCAAAGTGTTTCCATTCCTGTCATAAATTATTCCTCTTTTTGGTTCAATTCTCTCTTCTCTTATTCTATTACCTTCAGCCATCATATAATAATAATCACCCTTTACGACTTGTAGCCAAGCCGTTCTCCCAAAAAGGATTGAAATAAAAAATATTAAAATTACTGCCAACAAATAAATTTTATTAAAATTAAAATTTCTTCCAATGGTGTCTTTTTTCCCAACACTTGGATCGAAAGAATTTTCAGTCCACTGTCTTCTAAGAGAAGAATTTTTTAAAACGCCATCATGAAAAGAACCCTCTTTTATAGAAAATGGGTCACTGCCTATATTATTATTATTTTTATTGTAAAAACTACTTAATATTTTCATCTTAATATTTTTTGTTCACTAAAAATACTGGTCTAAAACTATTATTAAAAAGATTGGTCAAATAAAATACGATAACCATAATAATTGAGTTTAGAAACAACTGTTTTACTGCTGACAAGAAAAAGCCTTGATTGAACAAGATAGAAGGGACTCCAAGGAAAATAGAAATGACGTTACTCACAAAAGTCACGAAGAAAAAATTCAAAATAGTGGCTGAAATGATTAAAGCCAAAAAAGCATACAGAGACCTATTGGTAAAAAAATTAATAAGTAAAAAATTTACAATTAGAATTGAAAAAACAAACCCCCCTAAGTAAATTCCAAAATAATAAAAAGAAAAAATATCCATCAAGAAACCTATAGTAATCCCGTAAATTAAAGTAGTGCTCAAACTACTAATCATTAAAACATAAACCAAGAATATTAATAATATATTTGTATTAGAAAAAGAACCAGGCAGAGAAGAAATAAAAGATATCTGGAAAATAACTAGGAACAAAATTAAAAGTAAATTTAGAAATATTTTAAAATACATATTATTCTGATATTACTATACTAACTATCACGAGATCATCAAAATTAACCAAAGGTTCAATCACTGCACTCTGCCAAAGATTATTATTTTCTTTTATAACCTCGGAAACTCTTCCTATCACAAGTCCTCTGGGGATATTGTTTTCGAGGCCGGAACTAACAATGATATTTCCTTTTTCTAGAACCTCTGTCTGAGGAATCAAGTCCATTTTCATTGTTAAGCCAAGCTCTCCCTCAACAACACCAGATGTTCTATCTTCATTCTGAACAGCAGCGGCAAATTTACATTTTTTATCTACGACTAGACAGGCCCTTGAGATACTATCTCTGGCTTCAATAATTTTTCCTATTACGACCCCTTCTCCATCAAGAAGAACAAAACCTTCGCGAAGTCCGTCCCTAGCCCCCTTGTCAATAATAATTGATTTTTCTTCAGAAGAATTGTTCATCAAGTCGTTCCTGGAAACAATCTCAGCAAGTAGATACTTATAATCATTCTCCTTTCTAAAGTCAATCTGATTTTTCAAATATTCATTTTCCTCTTCAATTGTTTTTAATTTAGCATTCTCTGCTAGCAATTTTCTATTGTCTTGCTGTAATTCGGTAATAACAAAATTTTGGTCTCTTTTGTCAACCTGATCACCGTAGGCATTCCTAATTTTTGATCCACCAGAATAAAAAACCTTAGAAACGGGGTTCATAACTCTAGCAAAAAGCCCCTCTATTGGTTTAGATATACCAGTAAAATGCAAAAAAATAAGCAGTCCAATAACTGCCAGATATATAAAAGTTTTTTTTGAATTTATTGCAGACTTAGGCATATTTAGTTACATAAAAATTATAATTCATCAGAACTGGGTGTTAATACTTTTTCCAATAACTCAGGGTCACTCAAAAGAATTCCTGTTCCTCGAACAACGCAGGTTAAAGGGTCTTCGGCTACTCTAACAGGTATTTTTGTTGCCTGGGCTATTTCTTTGTCTATCCCTCGCAAAATAGCACCTCCCCCGGTTAAAACTATTCCCTTTTCATAGATATCGGAAACTAACTCTGGTGGAGTTTTTTCTAAAGTTATTTTTATGTTTTCTATTATTATATTGATTGTTTTTGAAAGTGCTTCCCTAATCTGAGTATCTGTAACAGTCACTGCTCGGGGCAAACCATTTATAAGATCACGACCACGCACCTCCATCTCAACTGCTTCCTTTAAGCCTGTGGCTGAACCTATCCTTACTTTTATATTTTCAGCCACCTGTTCACCAATTAATATATTGAATTCTTCACGAATAAACTGAATAATATTATTATCAAGCTCATTTCCGGCTAGGCGAAGTGTTTTGTAGGTAACTACACCACCAAGCGATATAACAGATATTTCGGTTGTTCCTCCACCAATATCCACTATCATTGTTGCTGTAGCATCAGCCACAGGAAGTCTTGTCCCAATGGCTGCGGCCATGGACTCTTCGATTAAATAGACCTGTCTGGCACCAGCAGATTTTGCAGCATCCTCAACTGCCTTTTTTTCTACTTCAGTAATATCAAGAGGAATGCCTATAATTACTCTTGGTCTAGGAATCAGAGTAAAACTTTCACTATGAACTTTATTAATGAAATATTTAAGCATTTTTTCTGTTACTTCAAAATCAGAAATTACTCCATCCACCAATGGTCTTATGGCCTGTATGTGTGATGGTGTTTTACCAACCATGATTCGAGCTTCTTCTCCAACTGCCAATATTTCATCAGTCCTTTTATTAACAGCCACAACTGATGGTTCGTTAATAATAATACCCTTGTCCTGAGTATAAACCAAGGTATTCTTCGTACCCAAATCAATACCTACATCTTTACTAAATTTTCCTAATAATTTATTGAACATAATTATGAAATAAGCAATTTGTCTATTAATTCTTCTTTTTCTAACATCTCTGCTTTTTCCTCATCTCTTTTTTTGAATTCAAAAACATTTTTCTTTAAGTTTTTTTCACTAATTACAACTCTATAAGTGCATCCGATTAAATCAGCTTCAGCAAATTTTGCGCCAGCACTAAAATCCCTGTCGTCATATAATACTTCAATGTCTTTGTTCATTAATTCTTCATACAATCCCTCAGCAAGTTTTTTAACATCTTTGTTGTCACTTTTCAGTTCAATTAAATGCACTCTATAGGGGCTAAGCTCGTCTGGCCAAACAATTCCTTTCTCGTCATGATGAACTTCAACCACAGTCCCCATAATTCTACTAGGACCTATGCCGTAGCAACCCATAATAACAGGTTTTTTATTTCCCTCTTCGTCCACATATTGGAAACCAAAAGGCTCAGAAAACTTCGTAGCAAGTTTAAAAATATTACCAACTTCCACTGCCTTCTCTTCTTCTAATTTTTCATTTCCACAATTGGGACAAGCATTTTGTTCTTCAATAATTTCACTATTTATTGCAACACTACAATCTTGGCAAATATAGATAGTGTCTTCCCCTGCCTCAGTTACCGTTTGGAATTCATGAGAATATTTTGAAAAAGAACCACCAGAAGCATAGGTTAAATATGTATTCTCCAACAAACCACATCTTTCAAAAATTTTAAAATATGCTTTCTGAGCATTCAAATAAAAATTATTTAAATCATCATTATCAACATGAAAAGAATAAAGATCCTTCATTAGAAATTCTCGACCTCTAATAAGACCAGCCTTCGCTCTTTTTTCATTTCTAAATTTTGTTTGAATATGATAAGGATAAACAGGTAAGTCTTTGTACGAAAAAACGTGTTTTTGAACCAATGGGGTAACTATTTCTTCATGTGTTGGAGCTAGGGCATATTCCTTTGAATCTGATGAATTTCCCAATTTAAACAACGCATCAAAACCTTCCCAACGATTTGTTTGTACCCAATTTTCTTTTGGATTTAGCGCTGGCATCAAGAGTTCTTGTCCACCAATCTTGTCCATCTCTTCTCTGACTATTTGAGATATTTTTTTTAAAACTCTAAGGCCATAAGGCAAATAAGTATAAATACCTGCTCCGAGCTTATCAATAAAACCAGCCCTAATTAGGGCCTGAGCATTAAAGCTTGTTTCATCTTTTGGTAAGTCTTTTGTTGCTTTAATAAAATTCTTCGATTGTCTCATATGTTTATTTCAAAAATAAAAGCTCATTAATCAAGCTTTTTATATTACCTATATTACCCCAAAATGGGCTCAGTTGTCAAAGTGTTGACAAAAATGTACAATAATACTGTTGTACATTTTGTTAACATTTCAACAGCCAGGAGGGTTCAATGAAATTTTTTTTAGTTGCTCATTTCTCAATATTTATTATATTTTATTTCTACATTTTCTTTGCTATAAAAATAGATAGACGAAGGAAAGATCTAAAAAATAAAAAAATTAACAAGCTTATTTTATTGTTAATTACATTTTTCTGGGAAATTATTGTTTTAATTGCTATAATATTTTACCCCCTAAAGACTGTCATTAAAATAAGGTTATATTTTAAAAACAAAGCGGCTAACTAGGCCGCTTTTTTATAAAAAAAAGACAAGCTCAGAACTTGTCTTTAATGCATGTTATATACAATAACAATTAGACCCATCATAAACAATAAAATAGCTCTTTTTGCTTTTATTTTATCTATCTCGTAAATGACATCAAAAAAATTTCTACTAAAGAATTTTCTAGAGCCTACCATTAGCGCGGACATGATTATCATAACTATACCAATAATAATTCCTACACCGGACCAGGGACTAATCATTGTTTTCTCCTTTACTAAAGAGCTGTTATATTATTTTCTAAACCTCTCCCAAACAACAAGTAAGGGACTAGCTAGAAAAATTGAAGAATAAGTACCTATACCAATACCAATAGTTAGAGCCAAAACAAAAGATCTAATAGTCTCTCCTCCAAAAATCAAAACTGAAACCAAAACCAGGAGAGTTGTCATGGAAGTATTTATTGAACGAGTGACTGTTTGATTAACACTCTTATTTACTGTATCTTCAAAGTCCGCATCACTAATTGGCAAGTTCTCACGAATTCTATCAAAAACAACAATCGTATCATTCACACTATAACCAAGCACGGTCAAAATCGCGGCCACAAAAGGGGTGTTTATTTCTACCCCAAAATATTTTCCAAGGATTGCAAAAACACCTAATGTAATTATAACATCGTGAAACAGGGCGATATTTGCCACAATACCATATTTCCATGAAGCGATTGGCTTTGAAACACGTCTAAATACCCATGCAATATAGGCTACAATTGCCAAGAGAACTAGAAGAGTAGCATAAATTGATTTCTTTTTTAATTCTTGACCAATCGAAGGTCCAACTGCCTCAAAACGCATTTCTTCAAAACTTATTTCACCTTCTATATTTTTCAGAGCTGAAATTACCTCTTGATGTTTTTCCTCACTAATTTCCTGAAACCTTAGAAGCATTCCATCAGCGCCAACTGGTTGTATCACTAAACTACTTAATTCTACTGATGATAATCTATCTTGGACTTCTGCTACAGATGGTATTGACTCATCATATCTGATTTCAAGTATTGATCCTCCTGTAAAATCAATGCCTAACTTTAAACCAAAAGATAGCAAGAGAACTAAAGAGATTACTACAAACAAACTTGAAATACTTAACCAAATTTTTCTATTTTGAATTATTTTATACATATTTTTATTTCTTATTTGTTAATTGTCTTCCTCCAAATAGCCAAGGTCTCTTTCCAAAGAATTCTGTATCAAGTATTTTTGAAAAATTCTTAGTAACAACTACGGCTGTTAACATTGACATTGTTACACCAAGACCAAGTGTTATCGCAAATCCTTTTACAACACTGGTTGAGAATTGAATCAAAATAAAACAGGTAATCAATGTTGAAACATTACCATCACGGATTGATGGCCAAGCTTTTTTGAAAGCCTCATCAAGTGCTAGGTTATATGGGTTTCCTCTCCTTAGCTCTTCTTTCAGTCTTTCAAATATCAAGACATTAGCATCAACCGCCATTCCGATAGACAATATAAATCCAGCCATTCCAGAAAGTGTTAAGGTGACTGGCCAAAGTTTGAATATTGCAAGTACCAATATACCATAAATAGTTAGGGAAAAAACAGCCAAAACACCAGATAGTCTATAATAGAGTATCATAAATATAGCCACCAAAATAAGTCCCGCCAATCCAGCCTTTAGACTTTCCATTAGAGAAATCTTACCGAGGCTTGGCCCAACTGTTTGTTGGCTTATAAGCTCAATAGGCACAGGGAGAGCACCAGCGTTTAGTCTTTGCGCTAAAAGTTTAGCGTCAACTACATTGAAGCTTCCAGAAATTACAGCTCGACCACTTGGAATTCTTTCATTAACCGTTGGAATACTTATTGGATAGGCATCAAGGAAAATAGCGACTGGCTTACCTATATTTCTCTCAGTAATATCAGCGAATAAATCAGTACCCTCTGAATCAAACTCAAGGGAGACTTCAGGACTGTTATCACTTGGATTAAAACTTACTGTCGCTCTTTCAAGATTTTTCCCAGTTAACTCAGTATTTCTCCATTCTGCTTGAGGCCCAATTATATCAAGCTCTGTTGTTTTATTTATTTTTACTACACTCACCTTATATTCAAAAGTAGTTCTTTCATCTTCCTTGTAAATCAAATGGTAACCAAATTGTGTTTCAACCACGAAAGAAATAGTTCCAACTTCTTGAGGGAAAACAGTGTCCTCAAATGGAGTAACCATCATCCCCTTTGAGAACCAGCCAAGCGTTCCTTCTCTGTCCGCCCCACCTGGCTCTGTTGTATATTCCTTAACTAATGAAACAAAATTTGAAGGAGTAGCTGTTTCTTTTATTTCTTTAATTTTTGTATAAGCCTCATCTTTCGATAGCCCGTCTTCACATCCAGCGACTTCATTGTGACAAAGTAGCAAATGAGACGCTTTCACTTCTTTTTCAACGTCGTTCTCGTCAAAAGGATTTGTTTTTTCTTTTTTGTCTTCTAATTTATAAATTTCGTAAGCAGAGGGAGCGTCTATTAATTCTTCGGTATAAGCACCCACTTCCAGGTTCTCAACCAGAGAGACTGTTCTTTGGTCATCTAGATTTGTTACATAATCTAGATTACCTCCAGCAATTTTTATATTTTCGTCAGTAGAATATTCTTTTGATATTTCAATAAAATCTGAACCGTCTTTTATTTTTGATAATGCTTCTTCTGCTTTTTCTTTCGCTACAGCGTTCTCAGCCTCTATTTGAACCTTTTCTTCTTCTGTAAGTTCCCTTATTTCTGTTTCTTCCTCTTTGAACTCAAGCAATGGAGTCTCTCCAATTTGTTGGATTGCTTCGTTTACATCAGTTATTCCAGCTAACTCAACTATAATTCTATGTTCTCCACCAGAAATATTCGTTTGTACAACTGGTTCAGAAACTCCAAAAACATTTACTCTTCGTTCAATAACATCACGAACTCCCTCAAGGGCAGCTCCAGCATCCCCGTCATCAATCAAGCTCATGTCAGCCTTATAAACCAAATGTGTTCCACCTTGTAGGTCAAGACCCAACTTAAAGGGAATGGGTTCTACACGAGGTAAACTTATTCCAAATTTTCCTTCTAAATAATCTGCTGATTTATCATAATAACTGCTACCATCTATCATGGACAATCCAAAAGTGATAATAATAATAACAATAAAAGTTCTCCAAATTTTCCCACGAACACCTGGTTTTAAGATTCTCGATATAATATTTTCTGACATAAAACAAAATACCCAATGAAAGGTATTATTTAATTAACTTATTTAAATATAATAGGCTAAATTGCTAATATTTGCAATATTGACAAATGATAATTCTAGTGTTATAGTTTTCGACTGACTATAGATAGAACCTTGAAAATCAATCATGTGAGGAGGAAAAAATGTATAATCTTTCTTTTAGGGAAAAGGCTTTAATCTGGAGTAAATATATCAACCTTTTTAGAAATGGTCATCCATCGATAGGGAAGCTCAACGATGCAGATTACGCCATAGTTCTATCTTTTGGAAGAATAACAATAAGCAACGAAGACTTTTTTTATGTAATAAAAAATCTTCCAAGATGCAAAGACAACATTTTATCTTTTGATGAATTAATTAAAACTTTCGATTTTGATTCAGGAATATCCAATATTGAGATTGCCAAAGAGTGTTATCTTATCCTTAAGAAATATAGAATAAAAATATTTGTTCAATGGGAAGTAGCCTTCGAAATGTACAGACTTCACCCTCAAAACTACAAAAATTTTGACAAGCTAATAGTTTCTATTTGGCCAGAAACCGACAAGAAAAATTTTACAACTATGGATGTTTTACAGCAAATAAAAACCAAAGTCTCGGAGGATTCTTTGAAACAGCCGATTCTAATTGCCAATAACTGGATGAGTATCCGAGCTGCCCTGCTAGTAAAAAAGCAGATAGGAACATTCCCTGTCTTAACCCCTCTCGATTGTAGCTCTTTCAACTTAGAGGCTATTCAAAAATGGGTAAACAGTTATAGCAGATGGATAGTCTACGAAACACTAACAAGGATGCATCATTTTCTATTCAAATGGATCTAACACACAAAAAGCCCCTCAAGTAAGGGGCTTTTTTCATGTCTATTCTATAATAATTTAAATCGACTACATCCTTCCACCAACCTCCTCTTCGAGTCGTTCAAGAAATTCTTTATAATATTTGTGCCTTTCCGTAGCCATTTCTTTTCCTGCTTTTGTATAAAATTTATCCAAAATATCTTTCTGTTTTATTTCATATTCAATCTGTACGCTATGAATAGTCTTATCTTGAATGTCTCCCTTTCGATGCCCCTCCATGTTCTCATTTATATATTTATCTAAATCATCAACCTTTTTAAAAATTTTTGCTCTATGCTTTCCAATCCAAGCATAAGATCTGGCTATACCAATAGCTCCGATTGAATCTAGCTTATCTGCATCAAAAAGAATCCTCGCTTCAATGCTCTCAGGAACTCTCCCTTTCCTGTACCTATGAGTTAATATACAATTTTTAACTTGCTCAATTTTTTTTGCATTATACCCAATTTGCTCAAGAACCTTCTCGGCTTTTTGAGCACCAACCACCGCATGATCGGTCTCCCCGGTTTTATCATTATTTTCCTCATCTTTTCCGATGTCGTGAAGCAAAGAGGCTATTTCTAGAACTTCTAAATCTACACGCTCCTCTTTCTCTGCAATGTTTTTGCAAAGATTATGAACTCGCATAACATGATCGATGTCATGAGCCGCACACTCCTTCATCTCATCCACTGCAATTTTTTTTATCTTATCAATCATAAAATATTAACTAAGTCTCTTCTTTTTATTTCGACTACAGCAAGGGGCTTTCTACACAAGATTTATTCTCTTATCTCAAAATAGGTTTTCTTTTTCTTTATTGCTTCTAAAACAATTTTTACAGGCTCAAACAAAGGTTCAGGTAGATCATCGAGAGAATACCAACCTATGCTTTCTATCTTATCTGGTTCACATATTTTCGGTTCTCCCGAAATTATTTCAGCAACAAAAGAAACATCCAGATAGTGCTTTCCGTGTTTTATAATATTAGCACAAGAAACAAATTTTATATTCCCAATTTCTACCCCCAACTCCTCCATTGCTTCTCTTTTTACTGCAATGGTTAAATCTTCACCATATTCTAGATGTCCGCCCACAGAACCATAGTAACCAGATGCATGAGATCCTTTTCTCTTTGCCAACAAGGTTTTATTACCATTAATTATAACGGCACCAACACCTACCTTGACTTGTTTATCTTGAGTCATAAAATTCTATTTATAGTTTTAATATACTTTCTACGCTCCACAACACTTCTTATGTTTCTTTCCTGAACCACCCCACTTCGCTAAAGCTACGAGGGGCAAGACTCAAATTATTTAAGGTTTCTCTGGTTCTCTACGCTCCACAACACTTTTTATATTTCTTTCCGCTTCCACAGGGGCAATCATCATTTCTTCCGACTTTCTCCCCTGCCTCATTTCTTTCTTTTTGCTTTATTATTTGCGCGCCTCCCATATCTCCTTTTGACATAGTTTTAGCAGGAGCACTAAACTGAGTTGCCCTATCAATCAAACTTGGTGCTGTGAATCCTTTACTTACAACATCATCAATTTGACCAACCTTATAAATTGAATAAACTACCTCTTTTTGAATTAAACTATTTAATTCATTGTAGAGAATATATCCTTCTTTTTTATATTCTACCAAAGGATCTCTTTGTCCATAACCTCGAAGACCAATCCCCTGTCTAACGCTAGACATGGCCTCAAGATGTTCTATCCAGAGCGTGTCGTATGATCGAATCAAAACTGATTTCTCAATACTAGACCAATCAAGTCCAAAACCATCAGCACTTTTCTTAATTTCTGTATATCTCTCCTTGGCTTGTTTAACTAAACTTTCTATGATTTCTGTTCTTATATTTGCTTTGTCCAATTTCGGAGTTTCTTCTTTATTGCTAACAAGTTCTTTTTTCGATTCATCATTAACCTTAAATATAGTTGAAGCTACTTGATAAATTTCCCCTACATCCCATTCTTTGATGTACTCTGAAACTGTATGGAAAGAAACAACTTGTTCAATTTCATTCTCCACCATTTCAAGAACTGTATCGCTTAAAACATCTTTGTTATCTTCTGACTCAGAAGAAACGAGTATATTTTTTCTTTTTGAATAGATTGATTCTCTATGTTTATTTATAACGTCATCATACTCAACCAAATGCTTTCTAATATCAAAATTATTCCCCTCAACTTTTTTCTGAGCAGATTCAATGGATCTGGAAATCATTTTGTTCTCAATCGGCATATCATCTGGGACACGCAAGGTGGTCATTATATTTTTCATTTTATCACCACCAAAAACTCTCATTAAATCATCTTCCATCGAAACAAAAAATTGCGAAGAACCAGCATCCCCCTGACGACCAGCACGTCCACGAAGCTGGTTGTCAATACGTCTAGCTTCATGACGTTCTGTACCGATAACATGAAGACCCCCTAACTCTAAAACTTTTTCATGTTGAATCTTCCAGTCGGCATATTCAGGGTCATCTTTTTTCAGTTCTGTTCCACCAAGCATGATATCAACACCACGACCAGCCATATTTGTGGCGATTGTGACAGAGCCGACTTTACCAGCGTCTGCTATAATACGCGCCTCTCTGGCATGATTTTTGGCGTTCAGGGCAGATGGTCTCAATCCCTCTCGTTCCATTAAGGCAAGTAAGTATTCATTCTTTTCAATTGAAATAGTACCAACTAATACGGGCTGTCCTTTTTTTTGTCTCTCTCTAATATCTTCAATGACTGCCATATATTTAGCTTCTTCTGTTTTATATATCAGATCATTCTTATCATCTCTTTTGATTGGCTTATTTGTAGGGATAATAACAGTTTCAAGACCATAAATTTTTGAAAACTCTTCTGCTTCAGTCACAGCAGTTCCTGTCATTCCGGCTAGCTTGTCATACATTCTAAAATAATTTTGAAAAGTAATAGTGGCCAAAGTTTGTGATTCTCTTTGAATCTTTACACCTTCCTTGGCTTCAATTGCTTGATGTAATCCTTCAGAATATCTTCGACCAGGCATCATTCTCCCAGTAAACTCATCGACTATTATTACTTCGTCATCTTTTACCACATAATCTTTATCTCTTTTAAAAATAGCATGAGCCTTAAGAGCTTGTTCAATATGATGAACCTCTCTAACTCCAGCTGTAGTATAAATATTTTCTACACCAAGCATTTTTTCCATTTTAGTAATTCCTTCTTCGGACAAAGTTGAAGTTCTCATTTTTTCATCAATATTGTAGTCAACATCTTCTTTTAATTTTTTAACCAAATCAGCAAACTGAAAATATTTATCAGTAGATTCTTCAGCTGGCGCAGAAATTATCAAAGGTGTTCTTGCCTCATCGATTAGAATAGAATCGACTTCATCAACAATTGTAAAGTACAAATCTCTTTGTACCATTCTATCTAGACTAGGAACCATGTTGTCCCGAAGGTAATCAAAACCAAACTCGTTATTTGTTCCATACAAAACATCGCACTTATAAGCTTCGCCTCGTTCAACTTGTCTAAAGTGTTTTAGTTTTTCCTCGAACTCTTCATTGTCAGAAAATTCAGGATCATACATTAGTGACTTATCATGGATAATAACACCCGTAGAAATACCAAGAAAATGATAAACTGGAGCATTCCATCCAGCTCCCATTCGAGAAAGATAATCATTAACGGTTATTAAGTG
The DNA here is from genome assembly GCA_027858235.1 of Patescibacteria group bacterium. Classification (NCBI taxonomy): domain Bacteria; species Patescibacteria group bacterium. The sequence goes on from JAQIDC010000036.1 coordinate 40,925, forward strand.
GCAACCATAGCCAGCAAGCGCGTTTAAGTAAAGAGCTAATGATGCGACAAGTGTTTTACCTTCCCCAGTTTTCATTTCTGCAATTTGACCTCTGTGCAAGGCAACACCACCAACTAACTGAACATCGTAGGGACGTTGACCTATGACTCTCCAAGCAGCTTCACGAATAACAGCAAAAGCTTCTGGAAGTATATTATCTAGTTTTTTTCTTAATTCTTCTTTTTCAATTTTCTCACCTTCTTTGATGGAGAGTTTATCTCGAAATTTTTGGGTATAGGCTTTTAATTCATCGTCTGTTTTCGCCTTCATTTCCTCCTCAAAAGCATTAATCTTATCTACGGTAGTATTAATCTCTTTAATAACTTTATCATTCGGATCCCCGAAAATCTTATCTAATATTCCCATTTTTATTATATATTAATATTTTTTAAATCAATAGACCTGCTTCTCAATAATCTTCTTGAAAAAATTATTATATTTTAAGGAAATTTTTGCAGTAAATTTACCTAAATATATGGATTTTTACTGAATATTATTGGGAAATAGGTCTATAAAATATTATATTCCAAATGTTAAAATAAATCAATAAATCAATAAATGAAGACAAGCAAAAAAATATTTCTATTAACTGCTTGTTATGCTTAAAATGATCCTAGTTTGTAAATATGAACTTTATATTTTTTTAATGTTATTTTAACCAAACAAGATTAAAGTTATAGAGTAGGCTAGAATTGAGTTCATATTATTTTAGAAACATAATTTAAAACCTCTCTATACGGGCTAAACTTAAGTATTTTTATTATATTTATTAATTATAGATTAAAATAATTGATTGACAACAATGTATTAGGCGCCTATGTACAATTAAATCTAACCGTGCTAAGATGCATAGACAAATTAATAAATTTATTGTATAATATGTTTTTTGATTTAATATTATACAAATTTCATTGTCTTAATTTTAATTAATCTGCAATCGATTTTTGTCAAAAAAAATAAATTTGACAATATGTCCAACACTCACATTTAGAGATTGTTCATTTCCTTATCTCATCAGAAGTTGATAAATATTTTAAAAAAGTAAGAAAGTAAAAGTATGAAAAATTTTAAACAAACATTTATAATTGCCATCATGGCAGTTATGTTATCAAGCATTAGTATCCCATCCACTGCTTTAGCAGCCGACCCACTTGCTGTCGACCTTTTATCGGCAAACAATTTTACAATTCTAGCAAAAACCGGCATTACAAACACAGGCAGTCATTCTTCAGAAATCACTGGCAATATTGGTTCTAGCCCAATTACAGCAGCAGCTATGAGTAATGTATATTGTTCAGAAATTACTGGCACAATTTATGGAGTCGACGCCGCTTATGTTGGTAGTGGAGACCAAACTTGCTTTGCTGGTAACCCACCTGTAGAAAACAAAACTTTAGTGGATAATGCTATTCTAGACATGGAGACTGCCTATAATAATTTAGCCAACATGACAGATCCTACTGCTACTGAGTTAGGAGCTGGTAACATAGGTGGTTTAACCATAACTCCTGGTCTTTATAAATGGAGCTCAAATGTTATAATCCCAACCAACGTAATATTATCAGGTAGCGCAACTGATATTTGGATTTTTCAAATCGCTGGTAATCTAAACCTTGCATCTGCTGGTGATGTTTCATCTGGTATTAAAGTAGTTCTAAGTGGCGGTGCTCAAGCTTCAAATATTTTTTGGCAAGTCGGAGGTCTAACAGGGGCTACTCTTGGCACCTACTCAACATTTAACGGAAATATTTTAAGTGCCAAACAAATAATTTTAGAGACTGGATCTATTTTAAATGGTAAAGCGCTTGCTCAAACTCAAGTTACGCTTGATGCAAATATTGTCTCATCGTCAGCTGTTGTTATTCAAGTTGAACCACCAGCAGTCGATCTTCCTACTGTTACACCCCCAGTTGTTATCACTCTGCCGACAACAACATCTTCTTCAACTGATACGATTACGCCTATTATTAACGACACGGTTACAACTCCACTTGTAGAAGATACTATAGAACCAACTATCACTGCAACTGAAACAATCACACCGATAATTTCAACAACCACTCCTAGCTCAACAATTACCCCAAAACTTCCAAGTGCAGGAACTAAACCTAATAATTCAAATGCCTCACAAATATTATTTTCTTTACTTGGATTAAGTGCCTTAATGTTGGTAATTTTTAAAGCAAGAAAGAAAAAATATCTTTCTTAATTGAATAATCTAAATATGTACGGTTAAAAAAGAAACCAGACAATTTGTTGTCTGGTTTCTTAAAAACCAATTTCAAGAATATACTTATTAAATTTTCTAAAATATTGCGTACAAAAAATATATTAATATTCTTATTAATAGGATTGCTGTTTTTATGGCAACATTTTATTATTCAAAACATCAAAACTACACAACAAAATATAGTTGTTAAAAAGGAAACTCCCCTTTCAAACATGCAAATCGTTTCGAAGACCAGACTACCGTTATTATTAAATATTCCAAAATTGAACATCAATGCTAATATTCAATATGTCAGCCTCACCCCAGATGGATTAATGGATGTTCCAAGTAATCAATTTGAAGTGGCTTGGTATCAACCGGGGACACCACCAGGAGAAATAGGCAGTGCAGTTATTACAGGGCATTTCGGAAAAGAAAATTCAGTTTTTAATGATTTAGATGAATTAAAAAAAGGAGACGAAATAAAGATTATAAACGATCAAAGCAATGCCGTCGTTTTTGTTGTCAGTAAAACTGAAAAATACGAAGCCGATGATAATGCATCAACAGTATTTTTTTCAGACGATAACCAAGCTCACCTTAACTTGATAACTTGCCAAGGTGTTTGGAATAAAAATACAAAAAGCTATCCATCAAGATTAATAATTTTTACGGATTTAAAATAATTATAAAATATTAATAATTGACCTCTTCATAATTACGGAGAAGATTAAAGTAATAAACAATAACATTTTTTACTTATTTTTTCCATATTCGTTACATCAATATCTACTGATTTGTATACAAAATGCAAGAACTAAAATAAAGTAAATCTACTGTCCACAGTGTTTCAAAATAGTCAGACTTAATAGCCGAGCTGTTATTCGTTCTCATTCTAGAGAAAGCTCTATGATGTTTAGGTGTGGAGCAGAACAATGCCCAGGAACATACAAAAAGTCTGAAAAATTAACTCATTATAAAAGCGACTCAACTGAGTCGCTTTTTCTATTTATACTATCTTTATTTTCTCTTCTCCTTATACTTAACAATCGCTTGAGCCATATGATCTTTTACTTTTTCGATGGCTTTGTATAGGTCTTCTGCTTCTTTTTCTACTCGGAGTAGTTCCCCTGGAACTTGTAGATTCATTTCTGCTTTAAAGATTTTTCCTTTTTGATGTCTTCCTGAATTAAGTCCAACTTCAACATCACAATTAACAGCCTCATAACTTCCTAAATATTTTTCTAACATATCTGCTTTTTGTTGAACATAATCTCTGATAGCATCTGTCATTTCAATTTTAGTTGCTTTTATTCTTACTTGCATATAATTTTAGTTAAAAGTTAAAAGTATAAAGTTAAAAGTTTTTATTGCTTTTCTGGATTCCGGGTCACCCCGCTACGCCACTTCGTGATTACGGTAGACATCGCTCACACACGAGCCAGCCCGGAATGACAATTTAGTTAATTATCCTACTAAAAAGTCCTTTTATAGCTCCGCTATATCTAGAGACATCATTAAAGGTTACAATTAATATTAAAATCATCAAAAGTATAAAACCAGTATTATGAATCAAGGCTTCTGTCTCTCTTTTAATTGGGCTCCCTTTTATTTTCTCAACTAATAGGAATAATAATCTTCCTCCATCGAGTGCCGGAATTGGCAGGATATTAATAATTGCCAAATTAATAGAAAGAAGAGCTGTAAATTGTAGTAAATGAGCTATCCCCAATCGAGCTGCTTGTCCTGTAATAGCCGCTATTCCAACTGGACCAGCTACTTCTACTCCAACTCCAGAACCCATGATAAGATCTTTTATGAGATTGAAGAAAGCGAGCAATATCAACCATGTTATTAGTCCTGTTGTTTTCAGTCCTTCCCAAATTGATCTAAAGAATGAATATTTAACCGTTCCAAGTTCAACAATAGATATACCTACTCCACCCCGTTCTGTTTCTTCACGTATCTCCGGCGTCATACTGAATTCTATCTCCTCATATCCCCGCCTCACTTCATAATTTATTTCATTGGCTACATTTTCATCTACATAAGCCTGCAGAGCTGCGAAGTTTTCGAACTCAATGCCATCAATGCCCGTAATCACATCGCCTGACTTCATTCCAGCAACTTCCGCCACTGAATTTTCAAGAAGTTCAATAACTTGAATTTGCGGATCTACTACTGTTCCACCGGAAATTTCGGCATCAATTGCCTGGGGGAATCCAATCATGTACCCAGCTGATATCAACACAAAGGCAAGAACAATATTCATAGTAACTCCCGCTGACAAAATAATAGCTTTCTGCCACATTTTTCTACTTACAAAACTATCTGAATCACTATTCTCTCCGTCTTCTCCTTTTATTTTTACAAAACCGCCTAGAGGAAGCCAGTTTAGGGAATAAATTGTATCCGCTGCATCTGTTACCTCCTTGGTTCCATAAACCTTTTTCCATTTCCCTTCAGTGCTTTTATATATTCCAATTGCCCTCGGAGGAAAACCAAGTCCAAATTCCTCTGATTTTGCTCCAAACTTCCTTGCTGTCAAGAAATGCCCCAATTCATGAACAAGAACCAAAAGAGATAAGACTGCTAAAAATACTATTATCGTAAAAAACATATTTTATTATTTATTATTATTTTATCTATTTTTCATTAAAACAAAATTAGTTTCCTAAATTGTCATTATATCTGCTTCTTTAGAATCTCTAATATTCTTTATTTCATCATTGAACTCACGAATCCTCTCATCCAGCTCTTTGATTGATGAGAACTTGTCATCTTCGCTTATCTCTTTTTCTTTTTCATCCTTTTCAATTCCATCTTTAATATCATCTCTCAATTGTCTAACAGAAATACGAGATTTTTCCATTTTTTCATTCAATTTCTTTACCAATTCTTTCCTATTCTCTTCTGTCATTTGAGGAACCGTCAGACGAATTTTCTCTCCGTCATTCATAACACCCAATCCCAAATCAGCATCCACGATTGCCTTTTCAACGTCTTTAATTACACTTTTATCCCAAGGAGCCACAAGTAAACTCTGTGAGTCTGCCACATTAATATTGGCAACACCGTTAAGAGGTGTCTTAACTCCATAAGCCTCAACCATAACACCCTCCAGAACCGCTGGGTTAGCTCGACCTGTTCTAATGCTTGAAATATCTTTCTTAAAATATTCCATTATATTTTCAAAGTCTCCTTGTTTTTCTTCAATGTAGGTATTCATATATTTTAATAAATAATTATTTTTTCAATGATTTAATGGCCATATAAATAATGCTTGGATTTTCTGGGTCAATCAAAAGTTTCCATCCTGCTCTGATTGTTGGTAACTTCTGCGGTGTCCAATTTATCCCTCCGTCTGATGATTTATAAAAAGTAGTATTAGTTACATAATAAATTTCATTTGTATCTTCTTCATTAACAGCAACGGAGTTAATTTGAGATTTTATATCAGGAGTTATTAGTTCAATTTTTTCGAAAGAATCACCGTTATTAGATGATTTAACAATACCATTAATACCCGCCAAATAGATAACAGTTGGCTCAGTGTTTAATATTATCATATCTCTAATATTATTCCCAATACTTGATTCAGCCTCTTTTAGGGCTGTGCCTAGGTTGTCCCAATTAATACCTGAATCAAAGCTTCTAAATACTCCCTGCCTAGCTGTAACAACATACATTTTCCTACTATCTTTTGGGTCAATTAATATTTTGGCGATACTATCCTTAAATCTATAAATTGTTTTCCAGCTTTCACCAAAATCAGAGCTTTGGACCAAATCACCTCTACTAAGTCCCATGAAAACTTTTGAATTATCAAAATGATTTACAACCAGAGAATTGACCTTAACGGCAGCATCATTATCAATATAAGTTTGCTTCCAGTGCCTTGAGCAATCATCGGTCTTGAAAACTTTATTAGAAATTGCTGTATACACCCTGCATCTTGAACCTGGATCAATTTCTAAATCATTTATTGGAGTTGCTCCGAGTGCCTTGGCCACCTGCCAACTATTACCTCCATCATAAGTATAAGCCAATCCATTCGCAACACTCCCGTAATACAAGGCCATATTATCTCCTGGATCCATTTTGAAAGAATTAACACTTGTTCCCCCAAAGTTTTTTTGAGAAGCTCCTACATCAGACAACAATACTCTTTGTTTCCAAGTGGCCCCCTTGTCGATTGATTTAAAAACGCCTCCGATATCTGCTTCAGCTTTTTTTGAATCTCCAGAATCAAAATTTACAGAGCAGGCGCTTAAAGTGAAAGCTAGAAATAATAATGTTGATAAAAATTTTATTTTTCTTACCCTAGGGGTGCCCCGTGGGGAATGCCCTTGTGGTTCATTTGTTTTATTGTACATAAATTTACAAAGATAAAGTTATATTTTCTAAAATTAATTTTGAACTCAAATTTGCTCCAATATAGTCCTCAGATTTTTCAATTTCATCTAAAATATTTGTTATTTTGTTTATACTATTTTTTACTTGCATTTTTTTAAGTCGCGTATCGACTATTTCATTTTGAACTAAATTGTTTAGGCCGTAGTTTATTAGATACAAGTCTCGATATACGCCTTGCAAGGTTTCAAGTAATCTCTTGAGAACAGCTGACGCCTCTAAACCACTTAGTTTTTTATCAATCATGCTAGCAACTAATGAAAATTTTTCATTTATATCACCGCTCTCAATTAGATCTAAAAGCAAATCAAGCCTATGAGTATAGTTACTATAAAATTCTTTATCTTCAATAAATTTAAGAGCGAGCGCTGGTCTTCCAAGAGAAATACGAGAATAATTCTTAGCAGCGCTTCTCGTTAACTTATAATTATCAAGTAAATATTTATTTATTTTATTTATTTCGACAGGTCCAAAATCGAGAACCTGACAACGAGAAATAATGGTCGTTAACATTTTATCAATGTTTGATGAAACAAGAATTATTACAACCTTTTTCCTAGGCTCTTCTAAAATTTTGAGCAGTGCGTTAGAAGCTGATTCGCTTAAAGTGTCGGCATGTTTTATAATACCCACCTTATAAGAATCAGAAAAAGAGCTCATTCCGAAAGAGCGAATCAAATCTCTGACTTGCTCAACTGATATGTTTTTTTTATCTTTTTCTTTTTTAACAATATAGAAGTCTCCATGGGCAAACTCTTTTTCAGGATTATCATTAGTTGTCTGAGAATTAAACTTCTTGCAAGATGAACATGTTCCACAAGGCTTTTCACTGTAGCTAGTGTCTTTTTCTTCACAAAGAATAATTTTTGCAAAATGCTCAGCTAATTTGGTCTTTCCCATATTATCTGGGCCTGAAAAAATATATGAACTTGTTAACTTATTATTAGCTAAACCACGAGAGAGAAAATCAATATTTTTTTTATTTCCTATAAGTGGCCACTTATACTTACTTTTTGCATCATTTTTCATATTTTAATTATAACAATTCATAATTTTTTAATCAATAGACAAAATATCTATTTTTACTTAATATTGGGAAAAATTTTTTGCGTAAAAATTGATTTTTTGCTTATTCTTGCTATAATATCTCTATGAATAATAAAATTAAAAAGATTTTTCTCTTGCTGGGCGATATCTCAATGCTATACATTTCTCTCTATTTAACCCTCTTGTTGAGATATAGAGATAATTTTAGTGTTGAAATTTGGCAAAACCACTATCCTCCCTTTACTTATATTTTCATTGCTTGGCTTTTCTTGTTTTACTTTTTAAATCTTTATAATCTCTATTTTACTCAAAATAGCAAAATATTCTATCGTTCTATTATAAAAAGTATCGGAATCGCTGGTGTTATTGCTGCTCTTTTTTTCTATTTAAACCCATCCATTGGAATTGCTCCAAAAATAAACCTACTGCTATACATCCTAGTATTTTCGTTTGTTTTTTCTCTTTGGCGATTTTTTTATAATTCCATTTTATTTTCTTATCTTCCAAAAAATCGCATTGCCTTTATAGGAGTAAATGATCAAATATCTGAAATAATTTATTTTTTAAAAGCAAATCCAAATGCTGGCTACAAACCACTTCTTATTATTGACGCCAAAAGCGAGCTTACTGAGAGCTACCACGGGATTAAAACCATTAGAGATATTAGCAATCTAAAAGATGATATTAAAAGGAACCATATAAATACCATTGTCTTATCAACCAACCCGGATAACTCCAGCGTTCTAAGACAGCAATTATTTTCCTCCCTCTCTCTTAAACTTGATTTCATAAATTCTATTAACTTCTATGAACTCATCATTGGTAAGGTTCCGATAGACGCCATTAATCAAATGTGGTTTTTAGAAAATCTCAACGAAGGTGGGAAGGCCTTGTTTGATAGAACTAAAAGTATATTTGATTTTTTGTTTGCGCTTAGCATCTTACTACTCACACTTCCCTTTTGGATTTTAATAATAATTATTATTAAAATAGAAAGTCATGGCCCAGTATTTTTTAAACAGATTAGAATTAGTAAAGACGGGAAAGAATTCAGCATAATAAAGTTTAGAACAATGAAGATAGAAAACAATAATTTCGCCCCAACCACCAAGAATGATTCAAGAATAACTTCTTTCGGTTCATTCCTAAGAAAAAGTAGAATCGACGAGATTCCGCAAGCTCTAAATATTTTAAAAGGTGAGATGAGCTTTGTTGGACCAAGACCGGAGCGACCAGAAATTATCAAAGACCTCGAAAAGGTTGTTCCATTCTATAAAGAAAGGATGCTCGTAAAGCCGGGCTTAACAGGCTGGGATCAAGTTTCTGGTGAATATCATTCACCAAGTGTAGACGACACCTTAAAAAAACTTCAATATGATCTCTATTATGTAAAAAATAGGTCAATATACCTAGACACTTCAATTCTCCTAAAAACAATTTCAGTTGTTATGAATAGAGCCGGGATGTAGGTCTATGTACGTTGATATGTACGTACATAGAAAATGAAAAACCAGCCGGTTGGCTGGTTTTTTGTTCGAACAAATTATCTTTTCTTTCTAAAGAGACTATTGCTAAACCTAATTGGAAGAGCTCTCATGCTCCTTTTGGTCTTAACAGACCGAATTCTTTTTACTGATCTGTGGCAAGAATGTTGGTTTTCAGCAACCTCACCTCCACAAGCTAGGCAGGTAAAAACGAAGCGTTGGTAAAAAGGGTTCATGTGTTTTCTTCTGGAAATAGGGTTCATTTAATCCTCCTTAAAGAATTGTTTAAAACTCTTTTATGTGCGATACTTCTTCTTTTGGAAAGAACTCATAAACCCTCCTCATTGGCCTCTCTGCCTAGCGCAAGTAAACTGTCTGTCATTCTTCTATGACATTCGGAACAACGAAATTCTAAAGGCTTACTTGGCTCATTCATCAAATCTGGCCTATCGGCATAACTGGGCGCATCTTTTCTTTTTTTTACAATAACACCAATTTTACCACAATTACATTCATTATTATTGCACATTTTTAGCTCCTCTCTGAAAGAAATTTTTGATACTCATTATAGTCCTCAATATAATCAGACCTATTTGGATTGTAATTAGTTGATGAAAGAGCTAGCAAAATCGCATCGTCTGAAAAATTTTTAAATCCATGCCAAACATATTCTCCAACATAAAGGGCGTCAGATGGACCTTGTATTTTTATTTCTTCAATACCATTACCATAATCAATTGTAGCTGTGCAAGTACCCTTAAGCAAGACAAATAGTTCCTTTTCAATCTTATGACAATGTTGACCTGTATTTCCTTTGATTTCTGTAATAAAATAAACTCGCTTAACATCAAAGTCTATATAGTCTTTGAGTTCTAAAGGACTCATTATAAAGTCTGGTGCTTGAATTTTATTTACTTTTAGTTTCTCAAATTTTAAGTCCATTTGTTTAAAAATTATTTTTTGATTCTAAAAAAATCTTCTTGCCAATCGTTCATTTCTTCTTTTTTCTTTCTAAGTGCTTCCACCCATTCTGTATTAGCAAGATACCAATCAACTGTTTCCTTAAGGCCAGCTTCGAATTTATCAAAAGTATATTCTGGTCTCCAGCCAAGAGCAAATATTTTACTAGCATCAATCGCATATCTTCTGTCATGACCTGGTCTATCTGCTACATATTCTATACTATCTTCATCTTTTCCAAGAACCTTTAACATCATCCTTGTGACGTCCATATTGTTTCTTTCGTTATCGGAGCCGATATTATAAACCTCTCCTGGCTCACCTTTGTGCAAAAGTAAATCTAGGGCAGTGGCATGATCACGAACATGAATCCAGTCTCGAACATTTAGGCCATCGCCATAAACAGGAACTTTTTCGCCGGCAATAAGCTTAAATATAAAAAATGGTATTAGTTTTTCTGGAAACTGATAAGGACCATAATTATTCGAACAATGAGTTACTACTACAGGAGTGCCGTGAGTTTTGAAATAAGCATTACACATTAAGTCACCACCAGCCTTTGCAGCCGCATAAGGCATATTTGGCATGATTGGAGTGTCTTCAGTAAACATGTCTTCGGAATCAAGCTCAAGCGCTCCATATACTTCATCGGTGGATACATTTACAAATTTTTCAATTTTATTTATTTTAACTGCGTCCAATATCATCTGAACACCAAGAGAATTTGTCATCACAAAATCTTTGCTTCCTCCATGAATAGACCTGTCGACGTGAGTTTCAGCTGCAAAATTAATAACATGAGTTATATTATGGTCGACAATAGTTTTATTTAAAAAATCCAGGTCAACAATATCGCCCTGAACAAATGTATAATTTGGGTTATTCTCAATATCTCGAAGGTTTTCTAAGTTGCCGGCATAAGTTAACTTATCGTAGTTAACTATTCTATAGTTTGGATGAGCCTCTAGCATATGGCGAACAAAATTCGAACCAATAAAGCCGGCTCCACCACAAACCAAGATATTTTTAATTCCACCTTTTATTTCTAGTGATTCTTCAAATAGAAGAGAAAAGTTCTTATCATCTAAGCCAAGAAGTTTTTGAGCTTCTGCTTTTGTTAAAGATTTTCTGTCCATTAACCCCCTTATAATATTTATTTTGCTGTTCAATTCTTGCATGGCAAACATCATGTTTTTGTTAATTGTTAGTAAAAAAATATTAAACTAAACATGCCCTTCTGTCAATCTAGACAAAAATACAATAAAATAGTTTAATATTCTATTTTTATAAAAACTTTTTAATTTTTTCTAGTACTTCTTGAGCCTCCCCCTCTTTATACTCTTTTGAAGGCCACAAACCAAGACCATCACCTTTGACTCTTGGGATAAGATGAAAATGAATATGTGGAACATCTTGACCCGCGACTGGGTCATTATTTTCAACTAAATTATATCCTTCGCAAGCCATGCCTTTTTTCAGAGCCAATCCCATTTGTTTAACTACTTTTATCACATCAGACAATAAATCTTCTGGGATTTCTTCAAGATTTGAAAAATGTTTTTTTGGAATAACCAAAATATGGCCGGAATGAATAGGCGCAATATCTAAAAAAGCTAAAACATTCTCATCTTCATATACTTTGTTGCTTGGTAAAGATCCCTCTACAATTTTACAAAAAATACAATTACTCATAATCCTAACTTATTTCTCTTGAAATTTTTGTCGCCACAAATTCTGCCTCTCCTTCTTCATAGGCACTTTGTGCCCATCTCTCAAATCCATCCCCTTCTTTTCTTGGAACAACATGAAAATGAATGTGAGGAACATGTTGATTGGCAGCACTTTTATTATCAAGAAAAACGCTATAACCCTCGACACCAAGGCCTTCTATCATAGCCTTACCAAGAAGCTTAATTGTTCTAGTCATTTCAGCTAACTGGGTATCGCTAATCGATTCCATGTCTGAGATATGTTCTTTAGGAATAACAATAGTATGTCCTGAACTCATTGGAAGAACATCCAGAAAGGCAAGTACAGCATCATTCTCATAAATCTTGTGAGAGTTAATCTCTTTGTTAACGATCTTACAAAAAATACAGTCTGTCATATTTTTTATATTAATTACCTAAACCTTTAAACAAAGGTACTCCACTATTAGTTCCTGTTGGGACATAAATTGTTCCTTCTCTGTCTTTCAATCCATTAATATAAAGATAATAGAGATAATTCGTTGTAAGACTTTCGTTAATAATCTTTTGAGCATCTCTTTGTCCTTCTGCTTCAATTATTTTTCTTTCCTTTTCTTTACTTTCCCTTTGAAGGATAAACTCGTATTTCTGGGCTTCTTGTTCTGCTTGAAGCTTCTCTTGGATAGCATTGGCTAAATTTGGAGGAAGAGCAACATTTCTCAATAACACGTCCTCAATTATTATACCTCTATCACCTAGGTTATTACTTAATGCTTCTTTTATTTTTGTAGCAGCCTCTTGTCTCTTTTCTGAATAAATATCCTTTGCTTCATACTGAGCGATAACGTCTCTAATGGAAGTTCTAATCGATGGACGTAGTATCTTGTCTTCAAAGTTAAGTCCAACATCTTTGTAAATGTCTGAAGCTCTCTCTTCTTCAATTCGATAAAGAACAGTCATATCAAGATCGACACTAAGTCCTTCCTTTGTTAATGAAGTAATAGCGTCTGCCCCAGAAATTTTTCCTTCGTTTTTTGTGACACTCATTGTGTATTCTTCAGTCCTAATTGACATTGGAGTGATTTTTGCAAAAGGGTTAATAACATGAAGCCCTGATTTAACTTCATTGTCTTTTACTTTTCCAAATAAAGAATAAACTCCTGTTTCTCCTGCCCCAACTATCCTAATAGCATTGACTAGAAAGATAACGATTGCGAGTGATATTAAGACGGTGACAAAAATTCTCTTTGTCCCCTTTATTGCCCCAGTTATGGGGTCAACATTAATTGTTTGACTCATAGTTTTATTAAAATTATTTTTAAATTTATATTTGAATAAAAAAGCTAGACCAACAAGAACTGTGATTAATAACAAAAATTTATTAGCCAAAATAGATGGCAAAATAAATATAGCTAAAAAAAGTAAAATTGGGATTAAATTTTTATTTTTTTCCATATATTATTGTTTATTTCTTGATACTATGACTATAGCAAGGAAAACCCATATTATCAATAAATAGTTAAGATTAAAGTAAGCAAGGACTATTCTTGGTTTTATAAGTTCCATAACGAAGAAAATAAAAATTGCCCCATTTAACACATAAAATAATTCCCTAGAATACAAATCTATTTTATTAATATTTTTTTTCATTTATTTAAAAATTGTTTTTATTTTTCCAAGCAAGTCAGTTCCTCGCAAGTCTACTTTTATTTCATCAATTTCGATCGAATCATTAATTTTATCATCTACCCTAAGGCCTGGAATTGAAATTAAAAAACTGTATTTAGAATTCTCTCTATAAGCACCAGCTAAATCAATTTTTATTTCTTTTGTAAAATAATCTCCAGATTTTTCTGGTTTCTCGTAATCGGCCAAAATATAATTAATTTCAGTATTTCTTAAATCAAAGCTAGAATCTATTTTTTTAATATTTGGATTTAACAAAGAATCGAAGTTGAAAGAGAAAACTCCGTTCCCAGCTAAAATGATGTCACCTTTCTCAAAAATAAGTTCAGTTGTGCTTGCTTCAAGCTCTTGTGAAAATTGTCTGAAAGTTTCTCCAAGAATAAAAGTGCTAGTAGCGAATTGAATTTCTTGCACACTGCTGGGGTTTGAAGTTTGAGCATAAATTATATTGCTATCAGTAAATACCGAGAAATCAGAAATATTTTCGTCTGAAATCCAAATCTTATTTAGAAAAGACAATTTATTTTGTTTGGTCTCAATACTTTTGGTGACGATATCATCCCCCACCCTTAATTCAATCTTATAAACACCCTTTGGCATGTTAACCAAATCGAAACGCAAATTTCTTAAGCCTGAATTTTCTCCACTGTCATCCTTAACACCATCATCATCAAGATGACCAGAATCAATTAATTGATCTTCGAAATATAGATTAATATTAATTTCGTCATCGTCCTTGTTTTTATTTACATCAATAAAACTAAAATCAAAATACAAATCTTCATTATCAATATATGCAAGTATTTGATATGGGCCTCTCAGGTCAGTCTCAAATACTTTAATACCAGAGCTAGAAGCGTAGTTCTCTAAAACGTAGTCGATATCCAGGTCATAATCATAAATTGCTATTTCTCTGGTGGCTGGAGGATTTGCTAGAAATGAATCGACAGAATCATAAGTTGAGCTAGCATTATTTGGATTTACAAAAAGAGAAACACCCCCACCCTCAAAAACGGCCCACTCATCGTATATATAATTCAGAAAATGATTATCAAGTGGTTCTAACTTATATCTCCATACGGTTTTATCGACTAAGACTCCCGCTTCAATTATCGGATTATCTAGAGGATTGTTGTTTTTGTATTTAATGCTCAAAACAGCCTCGTTGAATTTTCTAGGAGTCTCGAGAGAAAAATAAACAGGATCACCTATTATTTTCTGAGCTCCTCCAAGTGGAAATTCAACTCTATCCCTAGGGCTTAATTTAGAAATAAATGAGCTATCTTTTTCTAAATCATAAACATAAGAGATATGACCGCTTGGCACAATTGCCATATACACAAAAAACAAAACAGCAATAACTAAAATATGCCAAAGAATTATTCTTAATTTTATAATACTCATCTTCATATCTAAATTATAAGCTATATGGTTAAAAAAAACAAAAAAAGACCTATCAATATAAATCTTTTTAAAAAAAGAAATAATTCAACTTAGACTACACTGGAGATTTTTTCTTGTTTTTATCTATTATTTTATAGGTGTATACTTTTAAGAAATCGTTAAACAGCCACCAAGCTGTCGCATACAGCCACATTATCCCTGCATATTTCCAGCCAATCGGAATCATAAATACCCCGTAGACGGCTATAAGGGTTCCAATGATTCTAGAACTAAAGGCTGGCAGGAAAAACTTTAAAGAAGGGTATGGTCTATGCCAAAAATGATTTCGACCAGTTCGTGTTAAATAAAGAGTGGAATGACCAGCTACGTCTAATTTAATAAAAAGTAAAGATTGAATTAAAAGTATGGAATAACCTTGCAAATTAAGCCAATAAAACAAAATAAATGAAGAAACTACGCCAGCTAGACCGAGTACTGTAGCGACCGTCAAGACTTCCTTCATATCCCATCTTACGGGCTTGTTGTTTCCTGGAGCATTATCATAGGCTATCATCATAACAGGAATATCATTTAAAAGAGCTAGAACAATTATCATTGTTGCCGTTATCGGATAAGAATCAAAGAATATAATAGACAGGGCCATAAACAAAATAATACGCATTGTCTCGGCAATTCGAAAAATAGCATAACCCTTCATTCTTTCAAAAGTTTGACTAGCAATACGGATTGCATGATTAATAACAGAGAGCCCTGGAGAGAGTAAAATCAAATCAGCAGCCGCGCGTGCTGCATCTGTTGCGCCTGAAACCGCTATCCCAATATCAGCCTTTGAAAGCGCTGGAGCATCATTTACTCCATCTCCCGTCATTGCAACAATATGACCAGCTTTTTGTAGTTGCTCAATTATAAAATATTTATCTTCGGGCATTACCTGAGAAAAACCATTGGAATTTTCAATAAACCTAACAATATCATCCTTATGTTTTTTAATGAATCCATCTGGTAGTCCATTCGACCCCAACTCTTCTTTCACTTTTTCAGATATTTTTTCTCCAAAATCTTTTGCTTCCTCTTTCGAGGCAGTTAATTTTAATTTTTTATACAAGCCTTGGGCAATTATACTACTTAGAGTTGCAAATTCGTCAGAGACACCATCAGTTTTCAATTTTGAAATGTCTACAATATTCAATCCAATATCAAGAAGATCAGCAATTTGAGTTGCGATGGCATGATTATCACCAGTAAGCATTTTTACATCTACCCCACCTTCCCTTACTTTTTTAATGACAAGAGAAGATTCCTTGCGGGGAGGGTCAAATAATGGGATTAAACCAACAAGCTTAAAACCGCCTCTTTTTTTATCTTTTATAGCTACTGCCAAGGTTCTATATCCTTCCTTTGCTAAATTATAAACATCCTCCATGGCTTTCTCTCTAACTGCCTCATTATCACACATTGAAATAATAACCTGAGGGGCCCCTTTACTCACAAGAAGATTTTTATTTTTTCCACTAAAACTAACTTCTGTTCTTTTCGTTATTGGATCAAATGGAATAAACTCTTCCTCAACAAATGAATAAATATCATTATCAAAATGATGTTTATTTAAATATTCAAATATTGGTGTTTCAATTGGATCTTTATTTTCCCTGCTACTCGCAAGGGCAGCATAAATAAACAAATCTTTTTCCTTAAATTTTGAATATATAATTGGCTGACCAACGCTCATCCTGTTTTGAGTCAGTGTCCCCGTCTTATCAATACAAAGTACATCTATTCCGGCCAATTCTTCAATGGCAGAGAGATCGCTTACAATAGCCTTAAATTTTGAGATAGAGACTGCACCAACAGCCATTGTAACCGAAAGAACAGCTGGCAAGGCAACAGGAATTGAAGCAACTGCCAAGACTAGGACAAACTGTAAAACTTCAAAAAAATTATCATGTCTAAAGAAAGCAACAACAATTATTAGAACAGCCAACATTGCAGAGAACAATATTAAGAAATCACCAATGCGAATAATTGCTTTTTGAAAATGACTTTGTTGACTAGCCTGAGCTTTCTCAATTAACGTGGTGTTTTTACCAAAATATGTTTTCTCTCCAATACTAAGAACCTCTGCGAGCATTTCTCCTATTTTAACAACGGAGTTTGAATAAATTTTATCTCCAATGATCTTGTTAATAGGGAGTGATTCTCCTGTCAGAGTAGATTGGTCAATTTGTAAATATTTCCCTTGAATTAACTTTGCGTCTGCTGGAACAATATCTCCGATCTTTAACTTGATAATATCACCAGGAACCAAAAAACGAGCATCAATCTCCTTGAACTCACCATCACGTAAAACTATTGCTTTTTTAGCAAGCTTTTCCCTCAATATTTCAAGAGCATCTAGCGCCTTTGATTCTTGTTTATAGTCAATAAAAACATTAACAAAAAGTAGAATTGAAATAATAATAAAATCATCCCATCTTCCCAAAATCATAGATAGCACAGCAGCTATTTCTATCATCCAAGGGATAGGACTCCACATTCTTTTTAATAAGCGCTTAAAAGCAGAGTGTCTTTTTATTGGAAGCTCATTAAATCCAAAAGTTTTTTGCAAATCAGCTACTTGAATTTCGGATAAACCACTAATATTTTCCATGTAAAATTATAATAGAATAAATCTAAGTATTGTTAAATTTAGAATCCTCCCAAGGCTGAAGAATAAGTTGAAATAAAACCAGGGAGAATGAAAATTAGACCAAGCAAAGGAAGAAAAAACATTACTAATGAAATAATTAAAGTCCACATAAAATACTTTCTTGTTTTCTCAGATGATTTGTAAATATTTTTCAATATCTCATCTTGTGCATCAAGTCTGTTTTTGATATCTTCTTCCATAAATTTGAGTTAATAATTATATATTTAGTATACCACCAAGTCTGTTTAATTAAAATTCTTTATTTAAAAAGACACTTTGGAAAAGTGTCTTTTTAAATATACTAAAATTCAATTTATAGCACTGCGTCTTTAGCTGCTTTAGCTAATCTAAATTTTACAACAGTCTTAGCTTTAATCTGAATTTTTTCACCAGTTGCTGGGTTAACTCCCATTCTAGCAGCTCTCTTAGCTTTTACCATTTTACCAAAACCAGGAATAACGAATTCGCCTTCTTTTTTTACTTCAGAGTAAGCTAAGCTTGCTAGCTCATCCATCAATAATACAACGTCTTTTTTCGGCAACTCAGTCTTCTCAGATAAAGTTGTCATTAGTTGTGATTTTGTCATTTTTGCCATAATTTTAAAATTATTTATTATGCATGGGGATTTACTTATCCACAAGTATTTTTATTATACATTATTTTTTTTTAAAAGCCAACAATAATCGTGTTTTATTCATTGCATTTATAAATACCTCGATTAAAACACTTCATAAAGTACAGGGCTAGTATCTGCAAGATTACTGAAAACCAAATAATTAGATGACCATAACTAGAGAGAAAACCTACTAAAAAGCTAGGAAAAATGGTGCTAACGACCCCCATCCCAACTGTTGCAGTACACATACCAGCATTAATGCCACATACCTGAAAAGCTGAAAAACCAAGGACGGACAGTATTAAACTAAAAACTGATGTTTTATAGGTTCTTGCCAAAATTATCTTCTCTTTTATATTTCTAACTATGCAAGAAACAGAAAATGAAAAACTAAACATGAAAATAATCGCAATATATTTATGAACTCCGCCAAAAACACCTTCGGGTAAAAGAAAATAAGAAAGGAGAAAAGCAAGCACAAAAACAATCTTACAGTATATGCTGGACATTACCTTTTGAAGATAGATATTTTTCATTTTTTTGTAAACAAAAACCCCTTGTTTTAAGAAGGGGTTTTAATGTGTTATTTGTGTTTTTTCAATGTTTCAACCAAACCGTCTTTTGGCTGAACGCCTACAAACTGTTCAACTATTTTACCATCCTTAAAGACTAGTAGGGTTGGAATGCTCATTATTCCAAACTTTGAAGCTGTTTGCATAGCCTCTTCTGTATTTAGCTTACCAACTACAGCTTCTTCTCCCATTTCTTTAGCAACTTCCTCGACAATTGGACCTTGCATCTTACAAGGAGCACACCAATCTGCATAAAAATCAACTAAAACTGGTTTACTTTTAGATGCTTCAATTACGTCAGTATCGAAATTAGCATCATTGAAATGTTTTTCCATATTTTTATTTATTTAATTATTAATTATTTATTATTGTTTAATTACTTTTATTACTTGTGCTGGACAAACTTCGCTTGCGTCGCTATTGCATCCTACTTCCTCTATCTCAGCTTTGACTGGATCAACCTTGCCATCATCAGCGAATTGCCAATTATCACACATTGTGCAAGCCCCACAACCGAGGCATTCATCTCTATTGAATTCAATTTTATAACTCATAATATATTATTTCTTAGTTATTTCTTTTATCAATTTCTGCATCATTTCTTTACTCTCTTTTTTACCAGGATCTTTTAAGCATGTGTTCATATTTTCTTCAATATATTTATCCATAATAGAAGAAATAGCAGATTTAACTGCTTTCATCTGATTGATAACCAAATAGCAGTTTTTCTTTTCTTCAATCATCTTTTTTACTCCGTTGGCCTGCCCTATAATGTTGTTTATAAGTTGTTCAGTCGTTTTCATATTTTTAATTATAGTTTCAATATATCACACACCCCCCAGGGGTGTCAAGAAATAACAATCCTATGAAAACCTTTTTAACAATTCTTGTCTAATAATAGCTAAATCTTCATCACTTAGTTCATTGTCTAGGGACTCAAACTTATCACAAATTTTTATTATTTCTTCATCTAGCATCACTCCCCCTTCTGGCATAGACTTCATGTCAAAAACAGCTTCCATAACTATATCAGTTTCCTCATCAGAAAATCCTGCTTGGAATAAAACATTAATAAGGTCCCCGATATCATCGTCTGGGACAACCACATTCTCAAGCTCAATTTTTTCTGTATTGTTGTCTTCCATTTTTTTAATTTAATATAAAAATATACTAACATTTTTTGGGACATCCATCAATCTAGAACAAAATCCATTTTGGGACATCTTGTTTATAGGTAGAATATATTAAGCCAAAACGTTTCATTAGGGCTGGCTCTTCAAAAAATATCACATATACGTTAATAAAGACAACTATAAACAAAAAATAATAAAGTAGAAGAATATAACCTAAAACAAAAAACTCACCTAAAATGATTGAAAAATAGCAAAGATACATTGGGTTTCTAGTGTGCTTGTAAATACCTCGCGAAACCAAATTTTGATGAGGTTCAATCGGAGCAGGAGTCCCCTTCCCGAATATTGAAAATAGACCTGTGCAGTACCAAAAGTACAAAGATGAAGCAGATATCAAAACAATCCCCATAAACCATAGAATATCATTCTTTAAAATAGCAAAATCATTAGAAATATTCAAAATAACTAAAAATGCCGGGATTATGAGCATAAATAAAGATCCAGCAGCTAGCCCAGCGATACTTGCTTTTAATATTTTTACAAAATTTATTTTCATAGCATTAGCGAGATAACAGAAAAATAAATAAGAACCGAGAGGGTGTCTTGCAAAATAGTTCCGAAGGGACCGCTGGCATTCGCTGGATCAATTTTCATTCTATCTAGGATAAATGGAATAATAAGCCCCGTAAAAAGTGCTGACATTATGGCCACGAATATTGCCACACTAAGAACAATACCAATTTGAAGGTTCCTATAAATAGCTATATCTAACATAAAAAAAGAGACTGCTGAAGCCACAGCAATCAAAAACACAATGAAAAAATTTCTCAAAAAATATTTTAAAAAAGAAAAACCGTTGCCAACTGCTAAATCTCTTATTAAGAAAGTTGACATTTGAGTACTAACAGCACTTGCTATGTATATGACTAATGGAATAAAGACTATCAAAATTACATTAGTATAAATCTCTTTTTCGAACACTCCAATTATTTTAGCAATCAATAAACCTCCCAATAGCCCAACGAAGAGCCATGGGAATCTATGAATAAAAGACTTAAAAATAGAGATATTCATTATATTGTCAAAGTTCCCTTTTGAGTTTAAGACACCGGCCATTTGAAAGATATCTTTCTCTGTTTCTTTATGCAAAACTCGCAATATATCATCACTTTGCACAACACCTAGAAAATAACCATTTTTGTCTACAACTGGTACTGCCTTAATTTTGTACTTCAAGGCCTTGTAGACAATTTTTTCCTGGTCAGTACTTGATCTTGAAACAATTAACTCGGAAGTCATTATTCGCCTTATCTTAATATCTTTTTTTTGCCTAAAAATTTCCTTGATTGAAGCAACGCCAGCCAATTTTTTCCTTTTATTTACAACATAGACGTAATTGATAGAATCAAATTTATCAGCATCTTTTATTAAGAGTTTTTCTATTCCCTTAATATCTTCGTCAATATCAACAACAGGAACTAAAGTAGTCATGATTTTCCCAGCTGTTTCTTTTTCAAATTTTTTAATATTGTTTTCCTCCATATTTTTATTATATCATTTATTCACAATAGCCTAAAGACTTAAAAGGATATATAATTAATAATATGTTTAATAAGAGAAAAAAACCAAAGGATAAAAAAATATTCAACATAAATATTGTTAGCTGGTTTCTTGGCATAGTTTTTTACTTTTCTTTTTTTGGCTACGTTTGGTCCCTTGATTTAATAAATGCAGTTATCTTCCTGTTAATAGCAATAATAACTTTTCCGCCTAGCTACAAACTTCTGGAAAATCAATTAAAAAAGCGTTATGATTTTAGCCTTGGAAGTATTCACAGACTTGCTTTAATAATTTCTTTATTTATAATTTTTAACCTCTTAAATCCATCTGAGCTTAATAAGGATATAAGTTTAGAAAATTTGGATGATATAAAACCAAGCTCATTATTAAATCAATTTGAAAACACGGAAGAAAAAGTTGCGGAATCTAATGAAAATATTGAACTCAAAAAACTTACTAGCTATAAAGTAATAGACGTTATTGATGGGGATACAATAAAAGTAAATATTGATAATCAAATAAAAACAGTTCGTCTCATTGGTATAGATACTCCAGAAACAGTCCACCCCGAAAAACCAGTCGAATGCTTCGGCAGAGAATCTTCACAAAAGTTAAAAGAACTTCTCTCGGGAGCTGAAGTTTACTTAGAAAAAGATAAAACTCAAGACAATCTAGACAAATACTCACGTCTTCTCCGTTATGTTTATCGTAATGATAATTTGTTTATCAATAAATGGATGATTGAGAATGGCTATGCTTATGAATTTACATATGAAATACCCTATATTTACCAAAACGATTTTAAAGAAGCCGAAACAAGCGCCAAAAATAACAAATTAGGCTTATGGAGTGACGATGTTTGCATTGACTTTGATTCACAACCAACAGAAGAAAACAAAAAATATTGCCTAATAAAAGGCAATATTTCATACAACACCGGTGAGAAGATATATCATCATCTTGGATGTGATGAGTACGAAAAAACTATCATAAATACAGCTAAGGGTGAAAAATGGTTTTGCTCTGAAGAAGAGGCGCTTAAGGCTGGCTGGAGAGTGGCAGAAAGTTGTCCTTAATTTTGTTTCCTTTTGATAATCACCCAATAATATCGCCAATGAGAAAGTGTGTGAATGAAAGCGATAACAGCCATAACCATTCCTATTCTAACATGGAGAGTTAAGAGTTGCGGATAAGACATCACGATTAAACCATAGTCAATAATAACTGCCATCACTATCCCCAGAAATGCTGAAGCTAGAAATGTAAAGAGTAAAACCACATTCCAAAATCGTCTTTGGTTTATTTTCTTTACTTTTCCAAATTTAACAAGCAAAAATGACCCAAAATAAAAAAGAAGGGTGAAAAATATTATTGTTAGCGTGTTATAGGCCTCTGCCATAATTTTGATTTTGAGTGGTTGATCTATCACAAAGTTTGTCGTAGTTTTGGTCAGTAAACAGAGTGCAGCGACCTGGGAGAGCACAAGCAAGACCACGAGGGCAAGTATTAGCTAAATTAACTGATGGTTTATCTAAGTTTCCATTACCATTCTTTATTATTTCATCATCATTGTCCTGTGTGTTATTTGTGGTATTGCTATCGCTAACTGAACAACCTTGAACAAAAATCATCACCAAAAGATAGCCAATAAAATATATTGATGTTTTTTTAGATTTGAATATATTCATAAATTTGATTTTAAAGTTTAAACATTATAACATATAAACATTAATTAAAAAAAATGAGAGTCCCAACAAGAAAACCAGGTATTTATACTCACGACAAAAAAGACCCCCACATAACTGAGTCTAAGTATTGTAGTTTAAAAAATAAACTACAAGTTTTAAAAAGCAGAAGACCAGCCTTGATTGATGAGGTTAAAAGACTCGCTCTTGATGGAGATTTTTCTGAAAATCACGCCTACAGCCTAGCTAAAGGTAAACTAAGAGGTCTTAATCAGAAAATGCTAGAGATAGAAAATCATCTCAAAAAATCAATAATCATAAAGAAATCAAAATCGAATTTTATTGAAATTGGGTCCACAGTAGAGGTGGAGGTGAACGGGAAAATAAAAGAATTAACCATACTGGGATCAAGTGAAACAAATCCAAGCACTGGCATAATATCGCACCTCTCCCCAATCGGTGAAGCCCTGATAAATAGAAAAGTTGGACATGAAATATCTCTAAATATTAAAGATAGAACAATAAAATATAAAATAATTAAAATAAAATAAAACTGTGATTTAAAGGTCACAGTTTTATTTTTAAAAATCTCTAAACTTTTTTCTTACTTTTATTCGTAGTCTTTTTGATATTTTCTAATTCCTTTATTGTTTTTTTCATTTCTCTCATCTTTAATTCTCTACCCACCACCAAATCATTAAACTTTTCCATCTCCTCAACTTTTTCCTCAAGTTTTTTCTTATCTTTTTTTTGCTCAATTAGTAATTTTTCTTTTTCTTTATTAATTATTTCTTCTTTTTTGAGTTGATTTTTAATAAATTCGGCCGTATTCCTTACTTCAGATGTTTTCTTATCAACTTCTTTTCTTAATGACTTTGTTAAAAAATAACTAAAGAAAATTCCAGTAACTGCAAATGAGGCTAGAGCTATAAAAGTAAAAAACCAAATATTTTTCATAGCACTATCTAATCCATGATATGCTTCCTTTTCTTCCCATACTGTAAGTAGAAAAATCTTTTTGTCTACAGCCTCAATTGGTTGATAATTAACTACTTGATTTTCTCCATTAATAACAAATTCTATATATCCCTCTTTTTCTTCTTTAAAAATACTTTCTAAATCATTTTTTACTGCTTTGTATTTTTCCAATGTTAGAATATTTTTTCCAAGATAATCATTAATCCCTGAGGTAATAATGTTCCCATCAGTTTCCAGCAAAAAAGATTCATTATTATGAATATGTTCAAGAAAGAAAGAAAGACTGCCAAAAAAATCGTTTGCATTAATAAATGAATCGACAATACCGTCAAAGTCTCCATTCTTGATTACTGGATATTGGAAGGCAATGCCTGGAAACCCCTGTACTGCGTCAAAGATATCACTAAATACGGGACTCATAGTTTTCTTGAGCTTGATAACGTGTTCCTGCCCACCAATATCAATCCCAATTGCAGAATCATCATTCGGATAAATATATTTTATAATATTGTCTTTATCTATTCTGGTAAAAGCGTGGACATAATCCTTGTTCCTCTCATAAGCTCCTTTCAATAAACTCAATCGGCATTCTTCACTGCAATCATCATTTGAATAATTTTCAGATATATATTCTAACTCCTTTTCCATATCTTCAAATAGCTCAAGAAGTTTTTCTGACAAAAGATTACCTATCTCAAAATATTGTTTTCTATGGTTGTCTTTAAATTGACTCTTTAAATTATTAATAGTTGAGATAGAACCAAAAATGAA
Organism: Patescibacteria group bacterium; assembly: GCA_027858235.1. Classification (NCBI taxonomy): domain Bacteria; species Patescibacteria group bacterium. Next base: position 65,856 of record JAQIDC010000036.1, read on the forward strand.
CATCCCACCAACTAGACTGAATAGAAAAATAAGAATTATTATCAAACTTGTTCTTTCTAGCTTCAAAATTTTAAAATAATATAATAATACTAAAAGAAACACAACAACCACTAAAATAGAAATAAACAAATATATATATCTAAGATAATTAAAATTAAGAACTTCATTATTTTTCTGAACCAAGTCCTGGTCAGGCTCAATAAACTCTTTCTCATATTCATCTAAATACGTGGTGGCAGCAACACTTAGCCCAATACCGTCAGCCGTCTTAGCATCTACTATTGCGATATACATATACTTTTGAGTTATAGTCCCATCTGCCTCTTCCCATGCATAGACTCCATCAGAAACAAGCCCACCCTCTGATTTGGACATAACATCCCAAAAACCTGGGAGCTTATTCTTTAAGGTATGTAAATCTAAATCTACTATTGCTGGATTAGTATGGTAGCGAGCCACTAAAGTATTATAATCAGTCACTGCAGTATAACCAGTTTTCCCAACTAACTGCACGGCGATTTTCTGAAAATATGGGTCTTCTTGAAAATCTTTCACTGTCATTTCCGGGTTTCCTCTTAGGTAAATTTCCACTTGCTTAGCAACATCCTCCGCTTTTTGCTTTATAGCTAATTTTGAATATTCAAAGGAGTTCTTAATATTATATTCCTCTATATATTCTTCCGCGGTTTTTTTATCGATATATGAAGTAGCTCCTACAAATAGTTTCTTATTATCTGCTGTGGGGGTATCCACACAAGCCGTAACCATATATTTATCTGTTAAAGTCCCATTGCTTTCTTCCCATTCATAATATCCAGATGAGTTTTTGCATTTAGGTCCAATTGATCCGCCATGAATTTTCCACCAATCAGGGAGTTGTTCTTTTAAAAGATGGGAATCTGTATTTACTAATTTCTCTTGTGGATGAAGATAAAAATAACCTGATTCGCTATCCACAAGCCCTGTGTAACCTTCATCTCCGAGCCTTTGAACAGCAATAGATTTAAAAACATCATCTTTTTGCAAATCTTCAATCGTGAGCTCGGGGTGATTTATTAAGTACTCATCAATTTTTTCGGCAGTTTCCTTTGCGTACGATTGAATAAATTCTACATCAACAGATTTATTTTCAACGAGAATCGGAGCTATCCATTCATTGTATATTTCATCAAATTGCCCACTAATGATAATTTTTGACAATCCATCATTAAGCCTAGTTAATAATTCTGCATTCCCTTCTTGCACAGCAAAAGTAAAGTCTTGTTTGAAATTATCAATTTGAGAGACTGCAATAACATTATTTATTCCTAATTTTTTTATTAGTTGTTTTCCGACTATTTCTTGAATAATAATTGCGTCATATTTTCCTTCAGCCAGTAGAGTAAATGCTTCCTCATAGCTCTCAACTGCAATAATGTTATCTGATACCTTCTCGCGTCGTGCAAATTCCTCGGCATTATCTCCTGCCATTACAAGCACTTCTTTCCCCCATAGGTCAGATAATTTATTTATATTATCATGATCTCTTCTAACAAAAATATTTCCATAAATAGAAATATAGGGAACGGTAAAATCATACAAGACTTCTCGCTCTGGAGTTCTCCCAACCAAAGGTAATACGTCAATTCTTCCTTCTGTCAAATCTTCTTTTATTTCAGACCAAGGTCCAACATAAAACTCAACATCTAGATCCACAGCTTTAAGCGTAGCCTCTAATAACTCAACAGAAAAACCATCTGCTTGACCATCGTTAATAACAGAAAAAGGTGGATAATCGTATTCTGTTGCTGATTTAATAGTTGGAGTGGTTACTTCTCCATCAACAAAAAAATTGTCATTGCCGACAGCATTAACATGACTAAAGGTTATTAAACCTGAAAAAATTAATAGTCCTAAAAATAAAATCCTCCTTGTTATATTCATTTAATTATTATACCACAAAAAAACTCTATTTGTAATAAATATGATGGTTTAGAACAACAACTATTTTAAAACTCTGTTTTTGCGTTTAAAGACAAAATATTTTATCTTCCTCTTCCTCTCCCATTATTCACTTTCGATGGATCTTCCTTGTTGGGCCCCTTCATTTTAATAAAATGTTTAGCATTATTTGTAATAGCTTTTGTTGAATTTATAATACCATTTATATTTTTTTGATCTTCATTCTCTATGGCTTCAGTAACAGTCTCCACTCTCTTGTCTAGTTTCTCGAAAAGAGCTTCAACGTCTGTTTCGTCATAGTCATCATCTTTTAAATCAATCTTTAGAGCTTCAACTTTTTCTTTAAGTTCCAAAAGTCTCTCAGTATTTTCTAGGTCTTCTGTTATTCTATCGCTACTATTTTCTCCTTGTCCCATCAGTCTGTCGTCTGATTCAAGATTATTTGAACGTATTTGTCCATTATTAAATTTTGTAGAACTAGCATTTCTCATCATTTCACCCCTTCCGTTATTATTCACTTGAATATTTTCTCCAATGTTATCCATCGCCGATGCAATATTTTCTACTAATTCATCATCCTCTTCAATACCGACAAAAGATGCTATGTTATTTAGCTTTTCTCTTTGATTTATACGACTTTGTTCGCTTCCATCTCCTTCTTTAAAAGCGATCTCTCTAGCCTTTTCCTTCAAAGCAACTGCCGCCTTAATTGTATTTGAGATAGCCACTCTGTCTTCATTTTCTTTTATGTTTTCACTCAAAACTTCTGCTTCACTCAGCCTTCTTTCAGAAAATTTTTCATATTTTTCTTGCTTTTCAATATCAGTATTCGCTACTTTTAATTCAATCTTTTCTATAGCTAATTTAACAGGATATAAAATATGTTTTTCATTTACCCCAGGGCTTGCATAACTATACAAAGGGAGTCCAAACAATAAAGATAGAAGTAAAACAAAAGAGATAGCTCTATGTTGAAATTTCCTATTCAAAAGAAATTCAAAACTAAAACTTTCCTGAATAATCAAAACATATAGTTTATATTTCAAATTCATTTTTTTTACCAAACTCATTTTAGGTTTTGGTAAGCTATTCAATTGTTTATCTAACTTATTCATATTATTCAATATCTTCTCTTAATTTATTCAGAGCTCTGTTCAGCTGTACTCTAACCGCATTCACCTCTTTGTCTAAAATTTCGGCTATCTCCTTGTTGTCCAGTTCGTCAACATATCTCATTATTACAACTTCTCTTGAATAATCATCCAATTTTCCAATATGCTTCATTATTCGCTCAACCTCAATGCTTGTATTTATTTTTTGCAAAGTTTCAACTGATAGATCCAGAGCACTCTCAAGGTCAACTTCCCTCCCTCTCGTTCTATAGTGATTTAACAAATGATTTTTAGCTATTCTGTATATCCAGGACTGAAAAGATCTAGTTTCATCGAAGCTATCATGACTCTTAAATGCTTTCAAAAATATTTCCGAGCACAAATCCTCTGCCGTTGTCTTATCAAAACCAACTCGATACCAAATATAGGCATAAATCTTATCAACATACTTATTATAGTTCGCTAGAAAATTTTTATTGTCTTTTGACATAAACCTGTTAAATACTCAGATAATTATAGCACTTTAGCAGTAAATCATCTTTTTTTCAACTGGCTTACCTTTTATATGAGATTCTTTTATATTATTTTTTGGCCCAGGCCACCTTCTCTGCCTTCGTCATTCACCTTGTCTTTCCTCTACTTTTGTTCAATGAGCTCATTATACTTCCTTTTTCTTGTCCTGACATTTTACCACTCTTTTTTAATGAGTTTGTAAGGTGAGCCATTTCACTAACGTATTGACCGTGATTTTTGTAGCCATTATCTTCACCCTCATATTCTCCATTGTGATTTTGGTGTTGATATTGATATGAATAGCCGTCACCGTCATTATCGCAATCGCCATCTCCATCACAGTCGCAATTACAATCATTGTCGTTATTATTAACGCCTTCATCAATTCTACCATCGCAATCATTATCAATGTTATCATCAAGTTCCGTAGCCCCAGGATAAACTGTATCATTATTATCATCACAATCATCGTCATTATCAACGTAACCGATTGGAGTATCAAATGCTTCAACAAAGCTAAGAGCATTTCCGTAACCATCTCCGTCGTTGTCAACATAATAAGTATTAAATACTTCATCAACAATTTCGTTGCAATTATTATCAATATCATCATCAAGTTCAGAAGCTCCTGGATAAACTGTATTATTGTTATTATCACAGTCACCATCGTTAGCCACATAGTTATTTTCAGCAACGCAAGCAAGTATTATATTAGTGTCAATACCATAGCCATCGCCATCACCATCGTAATAAAAAGTACTTTTAACATTCTCATCGATTAAACTATCGCAATCATTATCAATACCATCACAAACTTCACCAGCATTTGGATAGATGCTTGAATCATTATCATTACAATCAATATTATTTTCTACAAAACCTTCTGGAGCTTCCATGGCAATACTTGTGCTAGCATCACTTCCATATCCATCTCCGTCCTCGTCAATATAAAATGTTCTATCAACAAAGCCCTCATCAACATCACTATCACAATCGTCATCAATTGAGTTATAAATTTCTGTTGCTCCTGGGTATACATCCATATCATCATCATTACAATCATCATTCAATGAAGCATATCCGACAGGTGCTGCGCAGGACTCAGTAGTACTAGCAGTAAATCCATATCCGTCAGCATCATCGTCTAGATAATAAGTAGTTGTTACTCCTTCATCAACACTCCCATCACAATTTTGATCAACTCCATCACAAATTTCAGTAGCATTAGGATTTGTACTTGAAGCCATATCATCACAATCGCCACTTACTTCTACATAATCGATACTTGGAGCCGAGCAAGCTAGTGTTGAAGTACCAATTTCTCCAAAACCATCAGCATCAAAATCATAATAATAAGCTGTTTGGACTCCTTCATCATCTATATCCCCACTACAATTATTGTCTACTCCGTCGCAAAGCTCATCTGCTTCAGGGTGGATTGAACTATCATTATCATCACAATCACTAGAATCTAAAACATAACCAGATGGAGAAGTTGTACTAGCAATTGAAACAGCAGAATCTCCATACCCATCACCGTCTGTGTCTAGATAATAAGTTTGCGTAGTGTCGGCATTTACAGCAAATAGAACTCCTGCTCCAAAAACTAAAGAAAGTGAAACAAGCGCTACATTCGCCAAAAGATTGTTTGTAAATTTCATATATTTGTATTATTAATTAATACTCCTTGTACTAAATAATACACAAAAAAACTGCAATCATTACATTGGCTAATTGGCTAATATTAAAGACTTAAATTAAAGTAGAAATATAAAATAGTAGAAATAAGACTGGTTGGTGAGCTAAATATACAAACAAGGAGTTCTTTCCCAAATAAGACATACTTTTTGACACAAAGTTGTTGTTTTCAAAATTGAATATATATAACCTATCACTACCCTTGTAAAACAATTGCGCCCAGAAAATGCCAAACAATACTATTCCAAACCAAGGAAATATTGGAAAATAATCTAATGTTGAAAAATTTTCTGGGATGAAACCAAAAGGTAATACAAGGTGAATGACGAAGTCAGAGAGGGTGGCCTGGGCCAAATAAGAAAAATCAAAATAGTTATTTTTCAATATCCCCCCGCCAACAATAAACAAAACACCAATAAATAAATTTAGATACCTTAGTTTAATAAAAAAATAAGAGAGAACAATTGCTACACCTATGAAATGTAGTATTCCAAATATTATGTATTCACTGGGAAATATAATTCTTGTAACGATGGTTATTAAGACCCCAAAAGAAAAAACTTTCAAACCTCTTTTTAAAAACGTTCTAAACTCTGGATTGGATTTTTGAGAACTCAAGAATGACGAAACACCAACCAAAAATATAAACAGAGAAGCAGTCAAGGTTTGAAATATTTTCCAAAAACCAAAACCAAAATTGACTTCAACGCTATAAAAATAATTCAAATCCCAAACAAAATGAAAAACGACCATCATAAGAATAGCCACCCCTCTCATAAAATCAATTTCCCAAAATCTTTTAGACATATTATTTTTTTATTTCCTCAACTATCTCGGGAAAATGCTCTTGATGAAAATGACCTCGGTCTTTGTATGTATGTATCTTGGCATTTGGTAAATCTCTCCTGTAATATTCGACTTCTTTATATGGCACTAATAAATCATCCTCACTTTGATGTAAGTGAATATCTTCGCACTGCTCAGAAACACCGTCCAATGTCTGATTTAATGCAAAACTTCCTATTTTATCAGAACCTGAGTGCGGAGCTGCTACAAGAATAAGTTTTTTTATTTTTTTGGGAAAATTATTTTCAGACAAATACTTAACTAAAAATATACCTCCCATAGAATGTCCAACGAGAACAACATCTTCTTGAATATAAGGGAATATTCTCTCAAACCATATTTTCCACTCCGCATATTTAGCATTGTCTTTATTCGGCATACGAGGAGCAAATACTTCAAAATCACTTCCCAATTCATCTGCCAAATTATCCTTCCATCCTCTCCATGATAAAAATGACTCAACAGTCACTTCTCTATTTTTTAGATAATTAATATATTCATCATAAGAATCAAATGAATTTGCCCCATGTATAACAATAACTTGTTTTTTCATATTTTTAATTTATCTATAAATCCTCCTTTTATTATATCACAAAAAAAGACGCGTTTAAGCGTCTTTTTCTATTTAAACTATCTTTTGTTTATTCCATCAAAGTCTCCTCAATATTATTAATTCCAGCCAACACAGCTTCTAGCTGTGCTGGGTCTGTTGAGAAATCATTCATTCCCGCTCTACTCCAATCATAATCAAGATGATTTAATCTAGCGTATTGGTCTTCTTCCCAAACATGAACTGACCATCCCCAAATCTCGTCTGAATATTCTTTATTCATCAAATTCATCATATCAAGTAACCAAAGCTCCGCTCCTGGTGCTTCTCTATTCACGGCAAATTCGGCAAGATAAACTTGAACTCCATATTCCTTATAAAAATTACCTACAGTATCTGCAAAAAGATTATCAATCATTTCATAATTCCAAGTTGTTTCGCCATAATGCTCTTCGTCATAAGTTCCTGGATAAGCATTATATTCAACATTACCATACCAAGCCTCCTCTTGAATAGTAAACTGAATCGGTCTGTAGCCATGAACTGATGCTGCTATATTTTCATCATTCAATACAGCTATAGATGGAATCCAATCAGATAATGATTCTGTTTTCCAGGAATATGCTGGAGTTGCAACTATTAAATGAGTATCATTATTTTCTCTAATTGTATCGATTAAGCTATCTTGTAAATCATACCAAAGATATCCTTTATCTTCATTTGGGTCATAGTCTGTTTTTGGTTCTGGTTCATTGAACAATTCATATACAACAGCTTCACTGTCTCTATCTTTCATTAATTGAGACAATTGATCCCAAACCGTAACAAGAAGCTCTCGATATTCTTCACCGGCACTTATATTTTCTGCAACATCCCACATCCTAGTATCTTTTGGCTTGTCCTCTGAAATAAACCAACGATTTAATCCTGGAATTTCATGAACATCAACAATAACTTTTATTCCATATTCTTTTCCTAATGCTAAAACTGAATTTAGCTTATCAATATTTTCAGGCAAGATGGTTCTTGATGAACTAGCTAAATTAAAATCAACGCTCGGTTCTAGAAGATCACCATCCATTAGCATTAAACGAACAGTTGAGACGCCATTTTCAGAAAAATATTCAAAATCATTTCTACCTACTGTATTATAAACAGTAACTCCACGATTATAATCTTCATAAGTTACTGGGTCTACAACTGGATCAACTATCGGATCCTCATCAACAGAGTCTTCAATTACTAGATCTTCGTCAATTGGTTCGTCTCCATCAGGAATAACATCAAAAGCTTTTTTACCATACAATTCGAATCCTTCTCCTGTATCTAGATAATACCAAAATTCTAAGTGACCAGCTTGAGCATTATAATATGCTGGGAAAAAATTACTATAAGCCCAGCCAGCTCCAACGTTTTGCCAATCAGTATCATAAGTCCACATTAACTCTTCTCCGTTATGCAATTCGACTCTATATCTATGGTCAACATAAATATTTCTAACCTGTGCCATTAGATAAACGTTTTCGCCTTCGTTAAAAGTATTGCTTACTTTTAGTGGTTTTAGATTCCAATGATCATTATCTCCTCCATGCTCCCACTCAGTGGCAGTCACAGCATGATCAAAAACTAATTCATCCATTTCTCCTTCAACTGAAAATGCCTTATTCTCAAGAAGTTTATAACCATCTCCGGTATTTATATAAATTCTAAATCTATAATTACCTGGTTGGGCATCAGAAAATGTTGGTAAGAAATTTGCATAGGTCCAACCTGTTCCAACTTCTCTCCATGGGGTTTCATACTCCCACAACATATCATCTCCCTTAAGAACCTCTACCTTCCATTGATGGTTGCGATAAATATTCTTTACTTGAGATAGTGCAAAAATTGTTTCTCCTTTAGAAAAAACATTTTTTTGCCCAGTTGGTTTTATATCCCAATAAGCCCCTTCGTTCTCATCTCCATGTTCCCAACCAGAGCTTAAATATGTATGACGATAAGTGTGTTCTTCAAGATCTCCCACAACTCTAAAATCAGTGTTAGCAATATTAAAAAATCCTACGCCTGTATCAATATACACCTTGAACTTATAATTTCCTGGTTGTGTATTAGTATAGCTTGGATAAAAATTACTATATTCCCATTTTTCTGCAACTTCAAGCCAATCAGAAGAATATTCCCATTGTTTTGAACCTTCTTTATAGAGTTCAACTTTGTATCTATGATCAAAATATATATTTCTCGTCTGAATCATCAAATTAACATCCTCTCCAACATTAAACTCAGTTTTTTTACCAACAGGTTTTATATCCCAATATTCATTATCGGATCCATAAGCCCATGACGTAGCAGTAGTAGCATGATGAAAAGTATAGGGATTAACATTACTAGGCACCTCATTCAATACAGTAAATTCTTTGGAATTAATGTGTTCATCTCCATTTCCTGAATTTAAATAATACTCAGCACGATAATCACCAGCTGGTAAATCACTATACCAAGGATTAAAATTACTATAATGCCAACCATAATCCCCTGGATTATAATCAAGACTTACTTCCTTGTACATGTCTTCTCCATTATAAATTTTTACTGTCCAGGTATGAGCAACATTAATATAACCAGATTGGGCAAAAAACTGAATCTTTTCTCCTAAATAAAATTCCTTTTTTTCGTTTACTGGGCTAAGGTGCCAATATTCAGATACACCAGCCTTCCAACTCTCGGCAATAGAGGTTGTTATTGTATAATCATTCAATGCAGCAAAGCCGGGTTTTACACCAGCAAACGCTAATACTACTAAAATTAATATGCTCATTTTAATAATAAGATTCTTGAATCCCATATTCTTTTAATTAATTTTTAATTTGATTTTGAATCTTATTCCTTTATGAATACTTTGTCAATATACATTAATGTTATGAAACATTTTGGCATTTTTATCAACTACAACAAATTATGCTAACAAAAAAACGAGCGTTTAGTTACACTTGTTTTTTTGTATTTCGTTGATGTTGTTTTTTACTTTTGCAAAACTGTAAATTCAGTCGATCTGATACATTCACTCTTTTCTTCTTCATCGGCTATGTTGTCACAAACCGCTATGTCATTTGTTTTTACGGCAACATTGTTAAAACACTTTTCTTTTGTCCCCTTCTCTTCAATTACCTCACAAAATGAAGCATCTTTGGCTTCCAAGGCAGCCCCATAGGCACAGTCGTAACGACTATCATTATTTTCTACATTAGAACAAGCATTCGAGCTTTTATCTTTTTTGGCTATCGCTGCATAACATCTGTTTTCATATAATTCTTGATCAATTTGATTACAAATATTTAAATTTGAAGTTCCCAATGCAATACCTGAATAACAATTATTTCTATCACCCCCGCTATCCATCTCGTTACAAATTGTAAGGTCTAATTTCTTTACCCCAATAGCCGATAGGCAACTATTACGATAGGAAGATTCTTCTATGTTCACGCAAAGTGATTCGTCTCCTACTTGCTGGGCTACTTCGGAAATACACTTGCTTTCATCATAAAGCCTGCTTTCAATTTTAGCGCAAATTGAAATGTCCTTTTTATTTTTTGCTATTTCTGAATAACAACCGTTGACCCTAAATGTGTCCTCTATCTTTGTACAAATATTTTCATCATTTTTCTCAATCGCAATATCACTATAGCAAGAGCCTTGAGCTCTTTCAGCAGATACCTTCGCGCAAAGATTTTCATTCTTTGTGCTTAAGGCAATCGCACTATAACAAGTTCCCTGTCTACTATTCCCGGAGATGCTCGCGCAAATTTCTGCATCCTCCTTTACAATGGCGACCTTAGAAAAACAAGAATCTTTTTCCTTCTCACTCTCTATTAAATCACAGATACTCTCATCTTCTTTCGCTTCAGCCACACCCTCCAAACATCTTTCTCTTCTGGCGGCGTCTTCCGTCATTTTCAAGCAAAGTTTCGGATCTTTTTTGTTAATAGCTTTATTCATATCTGCATCAAGAAAATCAAACACTCCGCATCCACTCAAAAAAAACATGAAAAATAATGAGAAAAAAAACAAATAACTTTTTTTCACCAAGAGGGTAGTTGCTTCACTGCACATAGACTTATAGTTAATATTTAAATTTTAATTAGTTTTTTTATTTAAAATAACTAAAAACAATTGACAAAAATAAGAAAGAAGAGAAAATAGTTTTTTTTATTTTAAGCATATGATTCAAACAAATCACTAAATCTATTATAAATTTACCATTTTTTAATACAAATAACAAATATAATTAATGTATTATACATCTTGTTACATTTTACAAATACACATTAAAAAAGACCCTCCATTGCTCTGGATAGTCTTTTTTATTATAAGAAAGAGTGATTTATTTCTTTTTCTTCGCTGCAACTTTCTTAACAACTTTTTTCTTCACAACTTTCTTCGCTGCCTTTTTAACAACTTTTTTCGGAGCAACAGGTTTCCTTGGTTTTTTTACCTCTTTCTTCTCTATTAACTCTTCGTTTCTTATTTCAAGTTTGGCTTTTAGTTCTTTAGCAGGCTCTTCGACAGAAACTCTGGCTGATAATATCTGTAATATGCTATCTAATTTAATATTCAGCATCTCAAAATCTTTTTTATAATTAGCTGAAGAAACAACGTTGCTATTACTTATGGCTCTATCATTTTTTTCACTTTTTACACCTTTTCCAAAACAGTCGCTACAAAAAACTGGTTTATCACCGGTTGGTCTAAAAGGGACTTCGCAATTGACACCACATTCTGAACAAACCGCCCTATGCATTTCTCTATCCTCAGAGAAGGTTCGATTATTAGCCCTTCTTTCATTTCTACTTTTATTAGAGGTATCTTTGTTGGCAAAACAATCACTACAAAAAACTGGTTTATCGCCAGTTGGCCTAAAAGGAACCTCACAACTAACTCCACAATCAGAACAAGTTGCCTTATGCATTGTTACTGGTCTATCTGACCCTCCGCCTCTTTTAAAGTCACGGTCTCCACCATGTCTTTTAAAACCACCAAACCCTCCATCTTTTTTAAATTTTCCCATATATTTTTAAATTAATAATCAATATTACCTAAATATAGTGTAGCTCCTTAATCTGAATGAGTCCATAGCAAATTATTTTTAACGTAAAAATTTTCTCAATTTTGAGGATTTATAAATCTCTGGTTTAAAAGACTCTAGTTTTATTATTTTTGTTTTTCTCAGCCCAAATTCCTCTAGCCTCGTATCAAGGTGTTCAATAAAAAATTCCTGATCATATCCTAGACAAATTATATCTGGGCGATGTTCTTTTATGATTAAATACTTATCATCTATATTCCCCAAAATAACATCTTCAACAAGGCCACTATCCCGAATCACTTCAACTCTTTTCTCCTCACTATTTGTTGGGAGTTGTTTTTTTACTTGATTAACTGTTTCATCTCTTGCAACGACCACAATCAAATAATCTCCAAGCATTTTTGCCTGCCTGAAAAAATCTTCATGTCCTTTGTGAAAAACATCAAAAGTTCCAAAAACCATAAGTCTTCTTTTGCCGAATGTCTTCTCGATCATTTTTTTTAATATTATTTTTTCCAATCACTAATCATAATCCCCTCCCCGTATTTTTTCAAAACCAACTTCTGACCTTTTCTCCATTTAAGCAAATCGAGCACCTCTCTAGGCAGGGTCACACCTAGGCTATTGCCATGAGCATAAATTTTTCTAACCTCATTGTCTTTAAGTTTTCTACGCATAATAATGACTTTAATTTTTAAGTATACATTATAATATACATTTTAATGTATACCTAAATTATACTACAAAACAACTCTGTCCGGAACTGTTGTCTACCGGCTGAGACTCGTGGAGGTTTTAAGACTGATTTTAGAAATTCTAATATATTTTTTATACCATAAATAATTTCAGTCTAATGCATGTTTGGCTCTATTGTGTATATGAATCAAAGAATGTAGACTATTAGAATAACAATAAAAAAATAAATAAATGACTTCCGTAATTATAGAGTTTTTAGTTTTATTAAACCCATTCGCCCTTTTTCTTTACTTACTTCCCGTAATGAAAGATCTTGACAACAAAACATTTAGACGGGTTATGGTTAAAGCATCTTTAATTTCTTTTTCAATCTACTTTACTTTTATGATAGGTGGTGATTTTATTATGAATACAGTATTTAGAATTCACATGGAATCTTTCCGAATATTTGGTGGGATTATAATTTTCGCCTTTGCCTATATTTTTATAGTCAAAGGAGGAAAGGCTATGATCAAACTTAGGGGAAATATAGATGAACTAGCATCCGAAATTGCCCTACCCTTCATGGTCGGAGCAGGAACTCTTTCTTTGGCAATTCTCTTGGGCCACAGCAAAGGACCCCTGACGGGCGGATTAACTCTATTATTGACTATGCTAATTAATTTTATAATTATCATGAGCCTAAAAATATTTCGGGATAACATCACCAGGAAAAAAATCCGCATGGTATTTGACCATAACATGGAAATTTTCCTCCGATTAAATGGTTTTTTTGTTGGAGCAATCGGCGTTAACATGGTTAAACAGGGTATAGAAAATATTTTAAAATAATATAGCTTTAATCTCAATACTACAAATAACATTGATTAAAACAAGCCTCGAATGAGGCTTGTTTTATTTTGCACGGGCTCGTGGAGGTTACTAGAACTGAATTTATTAAAATAAACAGCACAATTTACATTCCAAACTTAAATATTTATGATAAATAAATTTTTTTCCAATTACCTCCTAGGTATCAATTTTATAGCGAACTATTGGAACTATTGGGGTCAGATATATTAAGTCAAGTTTTTTTGAGATATTGTAGATATTGTAGAAATTGTTTTAACTATAATATTCTCTTTGCTCTCTCATCATACTAAACACTATTTTAATATTCTGTCTCATTAAACATTTCAAAGCTTGTTTTTTGCTTTTCCCTTCTTTTATCTTCCTAACAATAGGTACTTTTTATTTTGCACGGGCTCGTGGATCTTACCTGCCTGACGGCAGGCAGGTTAGAACTAAATTTTCAATGAGTAGTGATGATTTTACAACACTATTCATAATAATTACTTATTCTATTTCGTAACTACGATAACACAATCAAACACACCCATATTGCCTATCAGCAACTATAATGATAACATTTAACCAAGGTTAAGCAATAATTATAAAACAATGAAAAATAAAAAAATAGTTTTAATTCTAGCTGTGGTTTTAATCTCTGCAGCACTCTATGTTAGCTTAAAGCCAGAATCAGACAAAGTGATAATCTCGGACGAGCCCAGAAGTCTTGAAGAAATTAACGAAGAAAAGGGACCTGCACCTGATTGGTTGCAAACTCTTCCTGACTATAGTTTTAATGACGTAGAAATAAGCGATGATAAATACTCCTACGAATATTCAAAAGAAACTAGCGCCAACGGCAATGTGGCACGCTCAGTCGAATATATAAAAAACGATGAAAACAAGTATGCGGGTACTATTAAACTAAGCTTTTCATCTAAAGAAGAAACATACATAGAAACTATTCCAAAATCATTTGCCAGCCACGTAGATCAATTAAACTTTTCCATAGAACCGAGTAGAATCATCAACCCTGATCCAATAATTGAATTTAGCAATATTGAAGGAGACTTGAAGATAAACTCCAAAGAGATTATAGACCAAGAAAAAGTCAAAGAGAAAATAGAAAATCAAATTATAGATACAGAAACTAAACAATGCTTAAAACTTGTTGGGCCAGAAAAGTACAGCTGTATACTCGGAATCGTATCAAAATACAGAGACAACGAATATATAAAAAAGGAATTGTCCACTTTTAACATGGCAGATCTCTTGGGTGGTGCTAGCATCGCTGTTTTGGATAAGGATCTAGGAAAGTGTAAGTACATTAAAGAAGAGTCAACAAGAAAAACCTGTTATGAATATAGCTATCAAGTCTTGGTAGAAGAGTGCAACTCCAAAACCGGCAAAGACTATAGAGACTGCGTCCGAGATACTTCCTGGCAACTACCCAATATAGAAACACGCAGACTTTTCTGCCATCACATAGATGATCAATCTATGTACCTAGAGTGCCAAGGTAAAATAGATATGAAAACTTGCAAAGAGATAGAAAATGAAGACCAAAGACTAGTCTGCCAAATCAATGTTGCTAAAACTGGGAAAAGCATAAAGGCATGTGAAGATATAGAAAGTAATGACGGCAAAGACCTTTGTCGTGCTATGCTAGGTATCGACAAGCTAGATAAAAGGATTTGTGACATTGTGAAGGACCCTTACTTCAACGGCGAGTGTAATCTAAAAGTTGCCATGGCAAAAGATGACAAAACAATTTGCCAAAACATTAAACACGAGGACTCAAAAGATATTTGCTACTCCTACTTTGCCTTAGTGAAAAATGACACTGAAGGACTTAATTGCAATAATATCAACGAAGAGTTTATGCGCGACTTGTGTGAGCTGAGTCAGGCCCTTAAAGAAGGAGATGCTAACAAGTGCGAAAGCTACGGAGGTGAAGACCATCATGTAAACTTGCTGTGCTACGCAGCCATTGCTGTGAAACACAACAGAGCAGAACTATGCGAGAAAATAACAGGAGCAAAGGATGAAGAACTTATACCTATACAAAATAATATGAAAGATGCTTGCTATGCCAAAATAGCGGAAAATACAAAAAATGAGGAGCTCTGCCAAAAAATAATAAATGAGGATGTAAAGAGAGCCTGTATAGAAAATCTAGAAGAACCAGACTTCCCTGGCGTCAGCTGCAGCGATGTACCAGCGATGATATGTCCAAGTGAAAGAAAGGGTGGTGGCTTTGAAACTATTGACGGAGTGAATGGCGCCTACATCAGGTGCACATATAAAAACCCCCAAAGCAATCTCGAGATTGGCCCTCTACACAATGAAATGCATCGCCTATGCTTGGACAATGAGAAATATTGTCAAAAATGGGAAAAGCATGGTATGTACAAAGTGTACTACAAGTCTGGCATTATCCAAGTTGCCACTCAGTACACAAATGGGAAAACTGACGGATACAGAATAAACTGTTCTGAGACAGGAGAGCTCACACTATGTGATATGTATGACAATGGAAAACTTTTAGGGTCTTGCATGCCATAATATTTTTAAAAACTTAAAGATACAATAAAACAGCATCTTTTCGAAAGATGTTGTTTTATTGAGGAAAATGGGGAAAATGGGGTCAAGTCTTGAGTCTTGGGGAAAATGGGGTCAAGTCTTGAGTCTTGTATTTTAACCTTTTTGTTTGTTTAATTATTCGACTGATGCTTGCATAGTGCATTGCCAAATATTCGCTAATCTCTTTTTGCGAATAGCCATATTCGTAATATGCCTCTGCTATCATTTTGTTTCTTTCTGATCGATTGTCTGCACATATTATTTTTTCCAGTTTAGGTCTAGATAGCTGTCGTGACTTTTTAACAATTTCTTTATTATCTTTCTGTTTTCCAATATAAATCTGAATATTATCCAGAAACTCTTGTGAGCCCAAAATAATATTACCCCTCAACTCTCCCCAAAAATCAATGTCTTCAATTCTTTCGTTGATAAAATTTAGGTATTTTGTTTTACCTCCAAAAATATCAATAACGTTTTTTTTCTTAACTAGGTCGTCTTTTTTTTCTTTTCTGGCGATAACATCTTTATGACTTGACCATTTCCACTGCTCGGGTCTTTTAACTATTTTTGCTCTAACAGGATTTAAAATTATGTATCTGATTAATTCTCCTAAATAGTTTTCTTTTTCTACTAGAATGGATTTATATCTGCCTTGAAATAGGTGCCCCACTCTCTTATGAAAATAATT